>JBGUNW010000097.1:0-3305 GCA_045117555.1 Eubacteriales bacterium | reverse complement strand
AAAAAGCATAATTCGGAGGTAGCAGAAACATGATTCGCGCACAAGTGCTATGTTGCGGAGGTACGGGTTGCAGTTCTTCGGGAAGCGCCAAGATTCAAGCCGCGTTCCAAAGCGAGATTGAAAAGCAGGGACTTACGGAAGAAGTGAAAGTTGTGCAAACCGGATGCTTCGGTCTTTGTGCACTCGGTCCGGTCGTTATTATTTACCCGGACGGTACGTTTTACAGCAAAATCAAGCCGGAGAATGTTCCGGAAATCGTTTCCGAGCATTTGCTCAAAGGTCGTCCCGTTGAGCGCCTGGTTTATAAAGAAGGAGCAGAGGTCAAAGCCGACGAAAACGGCGAGATTCACGTTTCTTTAAGCGATACCACGTTCTATAAATCGCAGCAGCGCATTGCTCTTCGCAACTGTGGTGTGATCAACCCGGAAAGCATTGACGAATATATCGCGATGGACGGTTACCGTGCGCTTGGAAAAGCACTGACCGAAATGACACCCGATCAGGTCATTGAAACGGTGCTTGCCTCCGGCCTGCGCGGTCGTGGCGGCGCAGGATTCCCCACGGGTATGAAGTGGAAATTTGCTTCGGGCAACCGTGGCAACGTGCAGAAATACGTTTGCTGCAACGCCGACGAAGGCGACCCCGGCGCGTTCATGGACCGTTCGGTTCTGGAAGGCGACCCGCACGCCGTTGTGGAAGCAATGGCAATTGCCGGCTACGCGATCGGAGCTGATCAGGGCTACGTTTACGTTCGCGCGGAATATCCCATTGCCGTGAAACGGTTGCAAATCGCGATCGACCAGGCAAAGGAATACGGCCTTTTGGGCAAGGACATTTTCGGAACCGGGTTTAATTTTGATTTGAGCATTCGTCTCGGCGCCGGTGCGTTCGTTTGCGGCGAGGAGACCGCTTTGATGACCTCGATCGAAGGCAAGCGCGGTGAGCCGCGCCCCCGTCCTCCGTTCCCGGCGATCAAGGGCTTGTTTGAAAGCCCCACCATTCTGAACAACGTGGAAACCTATGCCAACATTCCGCAAATCATTCTCAAAGGTGCCGAATGGTTCTCCTCTATCGGAACCGAGAAATCCAAGGGCACCAAGGTCTTTGCGCTCGGCGGCAAAATCAAAAACACCGGCCTTGTGGAAGTTCCCATGGGAACCACCCTGCGCCATATCATCGAGGAGATCGGCGGCGGCATTCCGAACGGCAAAAAGTTCAAAGCCGCGCAAACCGGCGGCCCTTCCGGCGGATGCATCCCTGCAAGCCTTATTGATACGCAGATCGATTACGACAACCTGCTTGCCATCGGCTCTATGATGGGCTCCGGCGGATTGATCGTTATGGACGAAGACAACTGCATGGTAGACATTGCCCGCTTCTTCCTCGACTTCACGGTTGACGAATCCTGCGGTAAATGTACGCCTTGCCGCGTTGGTACGCGTCGCCTGTTGGAAATTCTGGATAAGATCATTTCCGGCAACGGCGAAATGGAAGACCTGGACCGCTTGGAAGAGCTTTCCAACTATATCAAATCGGCGTCCCTCTGCGGCCTCGGCCAAACGGCGCCCAACCCGGTGCTTTCCACTCTGCGCTACTTCCGCGACGAGTACATCGCCCACATTGTAGATAAGAAATGCCCGGCGGGCGTTTGCAAAAAGCTCATTCGTTACGAGATCGATCCCGAAAAGTGCATTGGTTGCGGTATGTGCGCAAAGAATTGCCCGGCTTCTACCATTGTTCGTACCGATTATACCGCTCCGGGTCACAAACTTGCCTCTATGAAAATCGAGCAGGCAAACTGCGTCAAGTGCGGCGCGTGCATGAACAATTGTAAGTTCCATGCAATTACCAAAGGTTAATGAAAGGGGATTGTGGAAAATGGATATGATTAAAGTTGTTATCAACGGCAGAGAATATTCCGTTGAAAAGGGCTCCACAGTTCTGGAAGCCGCAAAGGCAGCGAATATTGATATTCCCACCCTTTGCTATTTGAAAGACATCAACGAGATCGGCGCTTGCCGCCTTTGCCTTGTTGAGGTTGCCGAAATGCGCGGTCCCGCGCTCGGCCCTTGGAGAATGGTTACCGCCTGCGTTTATCCCTGCACCGAGGGAATGCAGATCAAAACCAATACTCCCAAAATTACCGCTTCGCGCAAAATGAATTTAGAGTTGCTTCTTTCCAACCATGATAAGAAGTGCCTTTCCTGCGTTCGCTCCACCAACTGCGAATTGCAAACGCTTTGCCGCGAGTACGGCGTGGATCAATCCCGCTTCAACGGCGCTACCAATCACTATGAGATTGATAACAAAACGCCGATCATTCGCGATAACAATAAGTGCATCCTTTGCCGCCGTTGCGTAGCAACTTGCGCAAAAGTGCAGGGAATCGGCGTGATCGGCGCAAACAACCGCGGATTTGATACCTTTATCGGCTCGCAGTTTGAAAGAGCACTGGCAGATACCTCCTGCATCAACTGCGGTCAGTGCATCGTTTCCTGCCCGGTCGGCGCGCTCTACGAAAGAGATGATACCGATAAGGTGTTTGAGGCGATTGCCGATCCCACCAAGCACGTCTTTATTTGCACCGCTCCTTCGGTTCGCGCCCAGATCGGCGAATGCTTCGGCTACGAACCCGGTACCGATACCGAGGGTAAAATGGTGGCAGCGCTCAAACGCCTCGGCTTTGACGGTGTTTACGATATGAACCTGACCGCCGACCTGACGATCGTTGAGGAAGCTACCGAGCTGGTTGGACGTGTGCAGAACAACGGCGTTCTTCCTATGATCACCTCTTGCTCCCCCGGTTGGATCAAGTATTGCGAGCACTATTTCCCCGAATTTACCGAGAACCTTTCCACCTGCAAGTCGCCCCAGCAAATGTTCGGCGCCGTGGTGAAAACCTATTACGCGCAGAAAATGGGTTGGGATCCCAAGGATATCTTCTTCGTTTCTGCAATTCCTTGCACGGCAAAGAAGTTTGAGGTTGGCCGCCCCAATCAGTCCGCCGCAGGCGTTCCGGATGTGGATGTTGCCATTACCACCCGCGAGGTTGGCCGCATGATCCAAAAGGCGGGCATTAACTTCCGCGCCTTGGAAGATGAGAAGTTTGATAATCCGTTTGATATCGGTTCGGGCGCGGGCGCTATCTTTGGCGCAACCGGCGGCGTTATGGAAGCCGCACTCCGCTATGCCGCAGAGATCATTTTGGGCAAGAAACTGGAAAAGGTCGATTTCCCGGAAGTTCGCGGAACCGAGGGCATCAAGACCGCTTCCTACAAGCTGGGCGATCTGACGGTCAACGTTGC
>JBGUNW010000096.1:0-3581 GCA_045117555.1 Eubacteriales bacterium | reverse complement strand
TGTAGTAGTGGCGTAACGGAAGCCGATCGGAAACGGATTCCAAATAATCGGTCACGTTTTCAAACGAAATTTCAAAGTTTTTCGTTTGCAAAGCCAACACGCGCTTTTGGGATTCTTCGGTAATATTGGTGTGCAGAATATAAACGTGATAGTGCCGTTTCTTCGACGCATTTCGGATCATCGAAGTCAGCGAAACGATCGTATATTTTACAAATTTATCGTCGCAAGCGTAAAAAATCGGGATCGACATAAACGCTCCTTTCCGAATGCCGCGTTCTTGCGGGATCATTCCGTTAGATATTATAAAGGAGACAACGAAAAAAAACAACCTATTTTTCCATGGAAACGCTCCACAATTCGGGAAACGCGATTCCTTTTGCCGTAGAGCCGCACTCTCTTTCTTGTAGAACTTGTAGAACGGCTTAAAGACACGGTTTTCAGGTTTTTTACTTACAAAAGAAATAAGATAAATTGTTTGCAATCTACCGCCGGTAGAGCGATTTTTGCCTTGCGGTAGACCGAAATTGCCTGTTTTAGGCCGCACTCTACCGGATTTTTCATAAAAAAAGACCTCTTTCCAAGCTTGGAAAGGGGTCTTTTTTCGCGGTTTGCAAGGGTTGATTTTATCTTCTTTGCTTGCGGATCTGCGCCCAGAGAATGATAGCGCCCTGCAACGGAATGCCAATGAGAAACAAGTGCCAAAGGTTTGCTTGGTAGCGTACCAGCGTTTGCAAAAAAACCGAGGTCAACGCCGTCCAGCACAAAATCGATTCAAACACAATGGTGCAAACGCGGAACTTCCAGCGAATGCTGAAAATGACCATTACCAGCGCCGAGGCGGGCACCGCCCAGATCAGCACCATCCAAATCTGTTTGATTTGCAGGGTGGTCGAACCGAACAGAAACAGCGAAAGGGCAACTAGCCAAACGGCGCAAACGGCAAGCAGCTCCACACCAATGCGAAAGCCCAGCGCGCTTTTCGGGCTTTCAAAATCGGAGCGTTCCGCGGCGGCGTTTTCGGTAACGAAAAAGTCCAGCGTAACGCCGAATAGATCGGCCATTTGCGTTAACACGTTCAAATCGGGCAGCGCCTCGCCGCGTTCCCATTTGGAAACCGATTTATCGGAATAGTTGATTTTTTCGGCAAGTTCGGCTTGCGTCCATTTTTTGGACTTGCGCAATTCCGTCAGGTTTTGCGCAACGATCTGTTCCAAGTTTTCCATGCAAAAATCCTTTCATACCCGGTTGGCGTCATCATTCGGGCTATTTTCTTCCGGTGGTTCCGGCGTTTCTTCTTTTTTCTTCTTCCGCTTGTTCTTCTTCGGGGGGTCGGTCACCTTTTGCAAAAGCCCGTCAAAGTAATCCTGCAAGGATTCCACCGTTGAGCGGCTGCGCTCCTTCAACGCGGTCAAAAACTGGCCGAATTTGTTTTTGGTAGCGCGCTCTGCGATCTCTTTTTTGAATTCTTCCAGGCGCACGGTAATTTTATTTTGCTTTGCGAACGCCCGGATCCTTGCCATAATGCGGAAGGACCAGATCACGTCCACCAGCAAAACGCCGTAAAACATTCCCACAACGAAAACGAAGGCGAAGTGGTCAAACAGCCAGGAAACCGCTCCCAAAAAGAAGGGGTGGATCAAAAAACGATAAAGCGCGGCAAGCGCCGTCCAGAACAGGGAAAACTTTGGGCAAATAATGCCTTGCAGGTTGCCCCATTCCCGGCTGTAATCCCAAAGCTTGACCTTCATTCCGTGAATAAAGATCAATCCGGCAAGATATTCGATCAAGGTCATGGCCAGCCCCATTACCAAAACGGCAACCGTGTTTCGCCAAATTTCGTTCGGCAAAAAGTCAAACGAGATATTGGAAAGAAAATAGAGCAAAATCAGCCCGAACCCGTAAAGGGGAAGATAGGGGCCGATCAAAAAGCCGGGATTCAGCCATTTTTTTGCCGAAAAAAAGCGGCGGTAAAACAGTTCCAGTACCCAACCGAAACTGCTGCCCAAAAAGAACAAAAACAAAACCGTTAAAAAAAGGTTCAAATAAAAGCCCCCCTATCCGGCAAAGCGTTTCTACATCCTTCAAATAGAGAAAAATGCGGCAATTCCCAATGGGGGAATGCCGCATATTTCCGCGGCGGCGCAAAGTGGGTTGGTCTTTGCGATTCCGCCGGTATGATTTTTCGTCAGTTTGCGAGGGCGTTCAGCTTTTTGGTGAACTGGCTCTTTTTATGCGCGGCGGCATTCTTATGGATAATTCCGTAAGCAGCTGCCTGGTCGATCTTCTTTACGGCAACCTTGTAAGCGGCCTGTGCGGCAGCGAGATCGCCGGAAGCGAGAGCCGCCTCGTACTTCTTCATCTCTGTTTTCAGAGCGGAGCGGTACATTTTGTTTTGCAGAGTTTTGGTGGTAATCACCTTTACTCTCTTCTTTGCGGACTTAATGTTCGGCATTTTTCGTTTTCACCTCCCTGTTCAAATTTGACTTGGCCGGCGCCTGAGAGGGTGCGCGCGGTCGATTCCATACATATTGGTATTTTACCACATTCTTTTTGAATTTGCAAGGGCTTTTTTCATTTTTTTTGCAATTTTTTCACAAAGCGGGGTGCGATCTATTCTTTGGCGCCTTCCGGAACGGCAACCAGCAGTTTCACGAGCCCGGCCTTTGCCAATTCCTCGTCGGACATATAGGGGCGACTGTAATCGGTTTGTTCGAATTTTTTGTTTTGCGGCAGGGAGAGTTCCTCGGCGCAAATGCGGTCGATCAGCTCCAACGCGTATTTGTATTTCCGCTCGCCTTTGATTTTGATGACGGTTGGAAATTCACCGAATTTTTTGGTGCCGGAAACGTCGTCCACGGCAGATTCGTATTTCGTTCCTTTGAGCAAGGCGGGATCAAGGGAAAGATAAACGTACAAACAGCTCGTTTTTACAATGATTTTTGCCAGGTGATTGCGCCCTTGGTGAAAGGTCTCGTTCGCCCAGCTGACGCGGCTTTTTACGCCTTTGTAACGCAGCAATGCGTTTTTCAAACCGCTGTAATATTCCTGCATCGGGTCCTTGGATTGGATCAGCCGGCTTTCGTAGCTGCGGCGGTAACGCCGGATCAGCGTGATCTCTCCTTTTTGCTCACGCGCCAACAGCTCGGCGTAGCGTTCGGGTTCCGCCGAAGCGTCGATCAACCCCAGCTCGCCGTTTGCGGTAAACTCGGGTGCGTCGTCGGATTCCTCCGGCCTTTCTGCGGCAGGGGGCGCGGGTGTGGTTTGCGGTTCCTGTTTGTCCGTGTCCGTTTCAACTGTTTCAACAGTCGGTTCCACGATCGGTAGCTCGTTGGAAATTTTTTTTGCGTTCTTCGCTTCGATTTTGCTTTTTACCGTGGAGAACAGACGCTCCAATCCTTCGCCCAAAGCTACCAGCTGTTGCCCCGGCGAGCGCATGGGCAGGGCGGTTGCCGCAAGGAAAAAGAACCCCAATTTGCCGGCTTCGGCAAAGGAGCGGAGCGCGTTTTTGCCGTTTGATCTGCGTTTTTGGGTCATTGATTTTTCCCCTTTCACAAACTACTGTTTTATTATACCAGTTTTTT
>JBGUNW010000095.1:0-5047 GCA_045117555.1 Eubacteriales bacterium | reverse complement strand
GCTCCCGATAGTCCGAAAATTTCTTGCGCCGGATTTTTTCGGTGGTGTTGCGCAACGCCTCGATCGGCAGTTCCAGCCGCTTTGCCGCCTCGGCAAGATAAACCTCGCGTTCCACCGCCGAAGAATACTCGGCAATGACGGCGCAAAGCTCGGAGGACGCTTTGATTTTCTCCTGCCCGACCGAAAGATCGTGCCGCCGGAGAATGGCATCCAACTGATATTCAAAACCCGTCCGGCTGGCGTCCAGTAGGCGCGAGAACCGCTCGGCGCCGAATTTGCGGATATACTCGTCCGGGTCCTTTGCCCCCTCCACGCGAAGAACGCGCACCTCAATTCCCACCTCGCCCAAAATTTGCATGGCCTTTTTGGCGGCGGCTTGTCCGGCCTCGTCGGCGTCATAGGAAATGACCACCTGCTTGGTATACTTGGAAAAGATGCGGGCATGGTTGGGCGTAATGGCGGTGCCAAGCGTTGCAACGGCATTTTCAAAACCCGCCGCGTGCATGGCGATCACGTCCATATACCCTTCGCAAAGGATCATGCGCTCGGCGCCGCTATGGCGCGCAAAGTTGAGCGCAAATAAATGATTGCTCTTTTTGAACGCCGGCGTATCCGACGTGTTCAGATATTTCGGTTTGCTATCGTCCAGCACCCGGCCGCCGAATGCAACGACGTTGCCGGACGTATCCAGAATGGGAAATATGACCCGGCCGCGGAAATAATCGTAGGAGCGTCCGGTCTTGCGGCTCTTTCCGCAAAGAAAGGCGGTTTGCAATTCCTCGTCGGTGAATCCTTTTTTATGCATATAATCGGTCAGACTGCCGATGGTATCCGGCGCGTACCCAAGGCCGAAATGCTTGATCGTGGCGTCGGAAAGTCCGCGTTTTTCCTTGAAATAGGCCATTCCGGGAGCGCCGACGGCGGGATCAAACAGGCAGGCGCGGAAGAATTTTGCAGCTTCCAGGTTGGCTTCCAGCACCCGCTTACGGCTCACGCTTTCGCCGGGGGCGTGCGTATCGCTCTCGCGCGGCATGGGAAGTCCCGCACGGTCGGCAAGGAAGGCGACGGCATCCACAAAATCCATATTCTCGATCTTTTGCACGAAGGTGATCGCGCTTCCGCCGGCGTGACAGCCGAAGCAGAAAAACATTCGTTTATCCGGCGAAACGGTAAAGGAAGGCGTTTTTTCGCTATGGAACGGGCACAGACCGACGAGATTGGAGCCCGTGCGTTTTAAGGTGACGTAGCGCCCAACAAGCTCCTCGATATTGGTGCGGTCAAGCACCTCCTGCACAAAGTTTTCAGGCAATCGCAAGCAAATTTTCCCTCCTTTCCTGTATCTTCTCTGTTTTTCGTTTTTTTATACCTTATACGCGCCAAAATTTGGGAACGAACAGTTCTTTATAGGTTTCAATAGCAAAGCGATCGGTCATACAGGAGATGAAATCGCAGGCGCTTCTGCCAACGCCCTCCTCTGCCGCAATGGTTTGATAAAACGGCGGCAGTTGATCGGGGTGCTCGCAGTAATACTCGTAAAGCGCAGCGATCACTCCCCTTGCCTTGCCCTCCTCGGATTTGGCGATCGGGTTGGTATAGACAGATTCAAACAAGAATGCGCGCAGGCGATCGGTGGCTTCGCCAATTTCCGGCTCCATTTTGATTTCCGGGCGGTCGGTGCTGGCCTTGATGACCGAATTGACCATATTGTTGATGCGCTGCCCATGTGTTTCGCCAAGAATTTTACGCAACTCTCCGGGAATGTCGGTCGGCTTCAAAATGCCGGCGCGGCAAGCGTCGTCGATATCGTGATTGATGTAGGCAATGCGGTCGGCATACTTGACGATCACGCCTTCCAGCGTAGACGCCATGTGACTGCCGGTATGGTTGACGATCCCGTCGCGGACCTCCCAGGTCAGGTTCAGTCCTTTTCCGTTGTTTTCCAGTTTTTCCACCACGCGCAAACTTTGGCGATAGTGGGTAAAGTCCTTGGAATAAAGGCGCTGCATTTCCATTTCGCCGGCGTGGCCGAACGGGGTGTGCCCCAGATCATGCCCCAGCGCGGCTGCCTCGGTCAGGTCCTCGTTCAGGCGCAGGCCGCGGGCAATGATGCGCGCGATTTGCGTGACTTCCAGGGTGTGCGTCAATCTCGTGCGGTAGTGGTCGCCCACCGGCGCCAGAAAGACCTGCGTTTTGTTCATGAGCCGCCGGAAGGACTGACTGTGGATAATGCGGTCGCGGTCGCGCTGAAACTCGGTGCGCACCTCGCACGGAGTGTAGGGGAAATCCCTCCCCCGCGTTTGCGACGTTAAAAAGGCGTAGGGGGAAAGGGTCTGCTTTTCAAGTTCCAAGAAAAAATCTCTGGTTGTTGTCGTCATCTTTCTCTCCTTTAAAATCAGTCACAAATAATATACGCGAAAAAAAGGCAAAACACTCTTTTTTTCGCGTATTTTTTTCAAGAAAAATCAGTTTTCGGAATCCACTTGCAAAAACAGCTCCCCAACCGGCTCCGGCACTACCGTTCCGCCGGTCATTTCACGCAAGCGGCAAAGCAACGGTTCCTCTTGATTTGCCCGCACGGTGAAACGCAAGGTGACCCGATCTTCAAAAGCCGGCTTTTGCGCCTCGGCTCCGAATTTGGGCAATTCGGCAAGGAGCCGGTTATAATCCGCATAGGAGCAAGCGATCTCCCAAACCCGACACTTTTCTAGCGAGACCACACGCGCCTCGCGTACGGCAAGCATGGCCGCCTTGGAATAGCACCGCACAAGGCCGCCGGCACCCAGCAGAATGCCGCCGAAATAGCGCGTGACAACAACGACGGCGTTGCTGACGCCGGATTTTTTCAGCACGTCCAATACCGGAACGCCGCCGGTACCCTGCGGCTCGCCGTCATCCGAACAACGCATAACAACGTCGCCCTGCAAACGGTAGGCCCAAACATGGTGCCGTGCGTCCGGGAATTTTGCTCGGATTTCTTTGAGGTAGTTTTGCGCCTCCTCCTCGGTCGTGATCGGTTTTGCGCGGCCGATGAAAATGGATTTCTTTTCTTCCAGTTCGGCAACGCCTTCCCGTTCCAGGGTGACGCGGCGCTCGGCTTGTTCACTCATCGCTTTGCTCCTTCCGGTTCGGGTCGTACGCGCGGAGAATCCCGTACGTTTTGGCGTCTACCGTTGCGACGACTTCAATATCCGATTCCCCGTACTGCACCGATTCCACAACGGCTTCCCGATACAATCGGTTGAGCGCGCCCGCCTCGGCATTGGGAATGCGGAAAATGACCCGGCGTTTGCCCTCCTGCAATAAATCCTGCAACGCGTTCAGTAAAAAGTCTACGCCCTGCCCGGTTTGCGCCGAAATGGAAATTGTGCGACGGTTGGGCGCCACCGTTCCAACAGCGCGGAAGGATTCGCTTGCGCCGAGATCGCATTTGTTATAAACGCAGATCATCGGTTTTTCGGAAGCGCCAAGCTCCTCCAAAAGCTTTTGCGTGGTTTCCAGCTGCGCCTGATGTTCGGGGTCGGACGCGTCTACCAAAAGCAGGATCACGTCGGCGTACACGACCTCATCCAAAGTGGAGCGGAACGCACGGATCAGGTGGTGCGGCAGTTTGCGAATGAAACCAACGGTATCGGTAAGAAGAACGGTGCTGCCGTCCGGCAAAGTCAGCTTGCGCGTGGTGGGATCCAGCGTTGCAAACAGTTTATTCTCGGCAAGAATGCCGGCGCCCGTTAAATAATTGAACAGGGTTGATTTTCCCGCATTTGTATAACCGACGATTGCGATTTTCGGCATTTGACTGCGATCCCTTGCCGCGCGCATGGTACGGCGGGTGCGGTCAAGGTTTTCCAATTCGGCTTCCAGTGCGGCAATGCGGCGTTTGAGATGCCGACGGTCGGTTTCCAGCTGACTTTCACCGGGGCCGCGCGTACCGATACCGCCGCCCAAACGGGAAAGCTCGGCCCCCCTGCCGATCAGGCGCGGCGCGGTATATTTAAGCTGTGCCAGTTCCACCTGCAATTTGCCCTCGCCGGTAACGGCATGAAGGGCGAAAATATCCAAAATGAGCATGGAACGGTCGATCACGCGAACGTCGTTCCCGATCGCGTCCTCTAAATTGCGGATCTGCGCCGGGGAAAGTTCCAAATCGAAAATGACCAGTCCCGCCCCGTATTCGCGGCACCAGTAGGCAATTTCGGCAACCTTGCCGGAACCAACGCAGGTGCGCGCGTCGGGATGCGCCTTTGTTTGCATCACCTTTACGGCGCATTTTCCGCCTGCTGTTTCCAAAAGGGATTCCAGCTCGGCAAGCCCTTTTTCGGTTTCCTCGGGGTCTTCGTCAATGCAAAGGCCGACCAAAACCGCAAGCGGCGGCTCTTCCTGCCCTTGAACGAACAAATTATTGGGTTCTATCATATATCTTCCTTTCGTTTCAAGTGAATAAACGGAAAAAGCAAGCGCGGCAGAAACTGCACGCGCTTGCTTGATTTGCCCCCGAAAATTACTTCCGGAAATTTGCCATTCTCTTCTTGAATTTATCAACACGGCCGCCCGCGTCAACAAACTTCTGCTTTCCGGTGAAGAACGGATGGCATTTGGAGCAAATATCAACTCTCAAATCGCCGCCCTTGGTGGACATGGTTTCAACAACCTCGCCGCAAGCGCACCGAATCGTGCACTTCTCGTAATTCGGATGGATTCCTTCTTTCATTTTTTTACCCTCGTTTCTTAAATTTGATGTTCTTTGACATCGATTCGCAGCAGGTGGCTTTCGCCTTTGTGCGACAGATATAGATATTATAGCATATTCATTTCAGAATTGCAACACTTTTTTGAGAAAAATATAATTTTTTGAGAAAAAAGAAAAGCATCTGCGTCATTTGCACGCGGGTGCTTTTCTTTTTTTGTGGCATTCTGCCCACAGAAAATCGAATAAAGGTGTAGAGCGGAAGCTCCGGAAGAATTAAAGCGAAACTCAACAACATGAAGAACCGCAAAGAGGGGGAAGGATCCGAGATCGGATCTCCTTCTCTTTTTCAGTTCAAGCACT
>JBGUNW010000094.1:0-10086 GCA_045117555.1 Eubacteriales bacterium | reverse complement strand
CAAGATCAAAATTCACAAAACCGCCATTTGCGGAACCGACGTACATATCTGGCAATGGAACGAGTGGGCGCAGGAAACCATTAAACTGGGTACCACCGCGGGGCACGAATATGTTGGCGAGATCGTTGAAGTCGGCGACGGCGTGGAGAACTGCAAAATCGGCGATATTGTTTCGGGCGAAGGGCATATCGTTTGCGGGCATTGCCGCAACTGCCGCGCCGGAAAAGGTCACCTCTGCAAGGCGACCAAGGGCGTTGGCGTCAACCGGGACGGCGCTTTTGCCGAATATCTGGTCATTCCGGCAACCAACGTGATCCATACGTCGCCTAAAATCCCGGAGGAACTTTACTCCATTTTTGATCCCTTCGGCAACGCCGCGCATACCGCGCTCTCCTTCCCCACGCTTGCCGAGGACGTTCTCATCACCGGCGCAGGCCCCATCGGCATTATGGCGGCGGGCATTGCCAAGTTCTCCGGCGCGCGCCACGTCGTTATCACCGACCTCAACGACTACCGCCTGAATCTGGCAAAGCAGTTCGGCGTTATCACCGTGAACACCGGAAAAGAGGATTTGAAACAGGTCATGCACGACCTTGGGATCAAGGAGGGCTTTGACGTTGGTATGGAGATGAGCGGCAACCGCCACGCGCTCGCCCAACTGATTGATTGCATGGTCACCGGCGGCAGAATTGCGCTTTTGGGCATTCAGAACCGCAACCTGACCGAAATCCCCATCAACACCATTATCTGGAACGGCTTGATCATTAAGGGCATTTACGGCAGAGAAATGTTTGAAACGTGGTACAAAATGGCGGCGCTGGTGGAAGCCGGCTTCCCGCTGGAAAAAATCATTACCCACCGTTTTGACATCAAAGATTACAAAAAAGGCTTCGAGGCAATGATCTCCGGGCAATCCGGCAAGGTCATTCTGGATTGGAGCCATGTGAACGAACTGTAAAATCAACGAAGGGAGCAACATTATGAACCAAAAAGAAGCATTGGCGCTCTACAAAACCACGCTGGGCGAAATTGAGGAAGCCGGCGTTAAGAAAAACGAGCGCATTATCACCACGCCGCAGTCCGCGCATATCTTTGCCGACGGCAAGGAGCTGATCAATATGTGCGCCAACAACTACCTGGGCCTGGCAGACAATCCGGAACTGGTTGCGGCGGCAAAAAAAGCCTACGATGACTATGGCTACGGCCTGGCTTCGGTGCGCTTCATCTGCGGCACGCAGAGCATTCACAAAAAACTGGAAGAAAAGGTTTCCGAATTCTTCGGCACCGAGGATACCATTCTCTATTCCTCCTGCTTTGACGCCAATGGCGGACTGTTTGAAGTCCTGCTCGGCAAAGAGGACGCCGTGATCTCGGATGAACTCAATCACGCCTCCATTATTGACGGTATTCGCCTTTGCAAAGCGCAACGCTACCGCTATAAGAACAACGATATGGCTGACCTGGAAGCCAAATTGCAGGAAGCCGACGCCGCTGGCGCAAGGATCAAGATGATCGCCACCGACGGCGTGTTCTCGATGGACGGCATTATCGCCAACCTCAAAGGCGTTTGCGATCTTGCCGACAAATACGGCGCGCTCGTCATGGTGGACGATTCCCATGCTTCCGGATTCGTTGGCAAAACCGGGCGCGGCGCCACCGAATACTGCGGCGTGATGGGCAGAGTGGACGTGATCACCGGCACCTTCGGCAAGGCGTTGGGCGGCGCTTCCGGCGGATTTACCACCGGGCGCAAGGAGATCATCGACTTGCTCCGTCAGCGCAGCCGCCCCTACCTGTTCTCCAACACGCTGGCTCCCGCCGTTGCCGCGGGTACGCTCGCCGCTTTGGAAATGCTGGAAAAGGATACCTCCCGCCGCGATTATCTGGAAAGCATTGTCACCGACTACCGCAAGGCCTTGGTAGACGCCGGCTTTGACGTGATCCCGGGGACGCATCCCTGCGTTCCCGTTATGTTCTACGACGAGCACCTCGCCGCGCGCATGGCACAAAAGCTTTACGAGCTCGGCATTTACGCCGTTTCGTTTACCTATCCCGTGGTGCCGAAGGGCAAAGCGCGCATTCGCACGCAGGTCAGCGCCGCCCACACCAAAGAGGACCTTGCCTTTGCCGTTCAGTGCTTTATCGAGGCGCGCCGCCAGGTTATGGGCGAATAAAATTTGACAGGAGCAAATCAATATGAGTGAATTGAAAAGAACGCCGCTTTACAACGCCCACGTTGCTGCAGGAGCTACCATGGTGGATTTCGGCGGTTGGGAAATGCCCGTGCAGTATCCCACCGGCATTATTGCCGAACACCTTTATACCCGCAGTTCTTGCAGTTTGTTCGATGTTTCCCACATGGGGCGCGTTTTGGTGGAAGGCCCGCAGAAATTGGAATTTTTGCAGTATGTGCTGACCAGCAACGTTGCCGCTTTGCGCTGTGGCTGCGCGCAGTACTGCATGATCCCCAACGAGCGCGGCGGCGCCGTTGACGACGCATATCTTTATATGTTTGAGGAAAATCGGTATTTGCTGGTGGTCAACGCATCCAATAAGGAAAAGGATTTGAAGCATCTTTTGCCGATCGCCGAAAAATTTGACGTTAAGGTGACCGATATTTCCGCGCAGTACGCCGCTGTTGCCGTTCAGGGACCGTTGAGCCGGAACCTGCTGGAACAGCTCTCCGGCGGCAAGCCGCTGACCGCGCCGGCGAAAAACGCCTGCGGAACGGTGAACCTGGAAGGACACACCGTATGGCTTTCCACCACCGGTTACACCGGCGAACCCGTGGGATATGAAGTTTACCTGAAAAACGAAGACGCCGTATGGCTTTGGAACCGCTTGACCGAAATGGGCGCAAAGCCCGCGGGTCTCGGTGCGCGCGACACGTTGCGGTTGGAATCTTCCATGCCTCTATACGGGCATGAACTGGGCACCGATCATTCCGGCAAGGAAATTCCGATTTTTGCCGTACCGCTCGCCAAATTTGCAGTCAGCTTCTCTGAAGAAAAAGGTGATTTTATCGGCAAAGAAGCCCTGCAAAAACAGTTTGCGGCTTACAGTCGCATTCTGAATAAGGATTTCGGCGACGTTTCCGATCTTCCTCGGCGCATCATGCCCATCTGCCTTGTTGACCGCGGCGTTCTGCGCGGCGGTATGACCGTTTATAAGGACGGCAAAGAGGTCGGCTGGGTCACTTCCGGCACGATGATCCCCTATTACGATTTTGGGGAAACCTTTGATACGGCCAACGTTGGAAAACGCTCCATCGGGCTTGCCTATCTCGATTCCCCCATTCAGCGCGAAGAAACCGTGGAAGTGGATATTCGCGGCAAGCGTTTCAAAGCGGTCATTCCGCACGCGCACATGAGCGCAAAGAATCCGCCCTATGTGCGCCCTATCATCTGGAAAGAACCGAACGAATAAATAAAAAATAACACGGAGGTATTTACCATGAATTTCCCAAAAGAGTTAAAGTATTCCAACGACCATGAATGGGTCAAAATTGAAGGCGGCGTTGCGATCGTTGGCATCAGCGATTACGCGCAGGACGCCATGGGCGACATCGTTTTCATCAACCTGCCCCAGGTGGGCGACACGGTTGCCGTAGACGACGTTTTCGGCGATCTGGAATCGGTCAAGGCCGTTTCCGATATGAAATCCCCTGTTTCCGGCACCGTTGCCGAGATCAACGAAGAGCTGCTCGATTCTCCCGAAAAGCTCAACGGCGACCCTTACGGCGCGTGGATTATGAAGGTTGAAAATTTTGAAGCAGGCGACCTGATGGACGCCGCCGCTTACGAAGCGTTCTGCAAGGAGGCCTGATTTATGGGAAGCTATGTGCCTTCCACCAAAGAGGAACGGCAACAAATGCTGAATGCCATCGGGCTGAAGGATTACCGCGAACTTTACAAAGACATTCCGCAAGAGATGTATCTGGCTGACGGTTTGAATCTGCCCGATGGAATGAGTGAATTGGAAGTCCGCCGTGCCGTTTCCGCCATGGCGGAAAAGAACAAGGCGTTTTCCACCGTGCTTCGCGGCGCCGGCGCCTACGATCACGTCATTCCGAGCATCGTTTCCTACATTCCCGCAAAGGAAGAGTTTCTGACCGCCTATACGCCGTATCAGGCGGAAATGAGCCAGGGCATTTTGCAGTCGATTTTCGAATACCAAACCATGATGTGCGAGCTGACCGGCATGGACGTTTCCAATGCGTCGGTCTATGACGGCGCGACCGCCGCCGCCGAAGCCGCGGCAATGTGCCGCGACCGCAAGCGCACGGTCACGCTGATTTCCGCAACCTCCCACCCCGATACCATTGCAACTGTTCGCACCTATTGTTATGGTGCAAACAGCGAGCTGCGCATCGTTCCCGAAAAGAACGGAAAAACCGATCTTGACGCGCTGAAAACGATGCTGGAATCCGAGGACGTGGCGTCTTTCTATCTCCAACAGCCAAACTTTTACGGACTTTTGGAAGACGTGGACGCGATCGGCGAGGCGGTTCACACCGCCGGCACCATGTATATTATGGGTTGTAACCCCATCTCTCTCGGCATTCTGAAAACGCCGCGGGACTGCGGCGCCGACATTGCCGTAGGCGAAGGTCAGCCGCTTGGTATGCCGCTCTCCTACGGCGGTCCGTACCTCGGTTTTATGACCACTACCGCAAAAAATATGCGCAAACTTCCGGGGCGAATCGTCGGTGAAACGGTTGACGCAAAGGGGGAACGCGCGTTCGTTCTTTCCCTGCAAGCGCGCGAACAACACATTCGCCGGGAAAAAGCAAGCTCCAACATTTGCTCCAACCAGGCGCTTTGCGCGTTTACCGCCGGCGTATATCTCTCGGTCATGGGTGCCAAAGGGCTTGCGCAGGTTGCAACGCAATCCATGAGCAAAGCGCATTATTTGGCAACCGAACTGTGCAAAATTCCCGGCGTATCGCTGAAATATACCGGCGAATTCTTCCACGAGTTCGTCACGGTCATACCAAACGCTGAAAAGGTTTTGAAAAAGCTGGAAGAAAACGGAATCCTCGGCGGCCTGCCCCTGAAAGACGGCGTGCTTTGGTGCGCAACCGAAAAGGTTTCCAAAGCCGAGCTGGATCGGGCGGTTGCTCTTGTAAAGGAGGTGCTTGCGGAATGAAACTGATTTTTGAAAAGAGCGTTCCCGGGCGCGGCTGTTCCATTCTGCCCGATTGCGACGTGAAAACAGCTGCTTTGCCGGAAACCATGCGCCGCCGACAAGCGCCGCAGTTGCCCGAGGTGGCGGAGGTGGATATTTCCCGCCACTATACCGAGCTTTGCCGCAACGTGCACGGTGTGAACTCCGGTTTCTATCCGCTGGGTTCCTGCACAATGAAATACAATCCCCGGATCGACGAGGAAATGGCGGCATTGCCCGGCTTTACCTCGGTCCATCCGCTGGCGCCCGCCAATGCAACGGCAGGATGCCGGGAAGTGCTTGAAACCGCAAAAAAATATCTTTGCGAGATCTTCGGCATGAACGATTGCACCTTTCAACCCTCGGCAGGCGCGCACGGTGAATTTACCGGCGTTATGCTGATTAAAAAATATCACGAAAGCCGCGGCGACGCCGGAAAGCGCACCAAGATCCTCGTTCCCGATTCGGCGCACGGAACCAACCCGGCAACCGCAAGTATGTGCGGCTATACCGTTGTCAACGTTCCCTCCGCCCCCAACGGGTGCGTAGATCTGAACGCTTTGAAGGAAGCGCTGGGCGAAGATACTGCCGGGCTGATGCTTACCAACCCGAACACCGTTGGTATTTTTGATGAAAACATTACCGAAATTACCCGGCTGGTGCACGAGGCGGGCGGTTTGTGCTTCTATGACGGTGCAAACCTCAATGCCGTTATGGGTGTGGTTCGCCCCGGCGATATGGGATTTGACTGCATCCATTCCAACCTGCACAAGACCTTTGCCACGCCTCACGGCGGCGGTGGTCCGGGCGCCGGCGTTGTCGGCTGCAAGGAATTTTTGGCTCCCTTTCTGCCGAAGTCGGCGCTGATGGACGGTGCCGAAAGCGCCTTGCAAATGCGCTCCTTCGCAGGCAACTTCCTTGTTGTTGTAAAAGCGTTGACCTACATTATGACGCTAGGCAAGGAAGGTATTACCGAGGCGGCAAGAAGCGCCGTGCTGAATGCCAATTATTTGATGGGCAAGATCAAGGGCACCTTTAAACCGGCGTTTGACCGAATTTGTATGCACGAATTTGTGCTGGATTTGAGCGAATACGAAAAGCAGACCGGGGTTTCCGCACTGGACGTTGCCAAAACGCTGATCGACTACGGTATGCACCCGCCCACAATGTATTTCCCGCTCATCGTCCACGAGGCGTTGATGCTGGAACCAACCGAAACCGAAAGCAGGGAGAACCTTGACCGTGCGGCCGAAGTTTTCCGCACGCTGTATCAGTTGGGATTTGACGATCCCGCCTATATGAAGCAATCGCCGCACAACGCGCAAATTGCACGTCCCGACGAAGTGCGCGCCGCACGGAACCCCGTGCTGCGCTGGAACAAGGCATGATCGATTCCTTCTACGTTTACCGTTCCTTTTCGACCGATCCGTTTGAAAACCTTGCGCGCGAGCAGGTTCTTTTGGAGCAAGGCCCCCCTTGCGGTGTGATTCTGTATTTGTGGCAGAATGAAAAAACGGTCGTCATCGGGCGGAATCAAAACGCATTTAAAGAGTGCCGCGTATCGCTTCTGAAAGAGGAGGGCGGGCGTCTTGCCCGCCGCCTTTCCGGCGGCGGTGCCGTCTTTCACGATACGGGCAACCTCAATTTCACCTTTCTTTTGCCGCAAGCGGATTTTGACGTGAAACGTCAAATGGATGTGATTTGCCGCGCTTGCCGCAGTTTCGGGATCAACGCCGAAATTTCCGGGCGAAACGATCTGGAAGTCAATGGGCAAAAGTTTTCGGGCAGCGCCTTCTATAAAAACGGTGGGCGCGCCTATCACCACGGCACTCTGCTTTTGAACGCCGATACGGATCTTATGGGGCGGTATCTCAATCCGTCAGCGGCAAAATTGAAGGCGAAAGGCGTGGAATCGGTGCGCGCGCGAGTGGTTAACCTATGCACGATTGCACCCTCGTTGACGCGAGACGATCTTTGCCGCGCACTGATCCGCGCGGCAGAAAACGTTTACGGCTTTCCGGCAATGCAACTGCTTTTCAACCCGGAAATGGAAAACGAAACGCGGCGGCTGACCGCGCATTATGCAAGCGACGATTGGCGTTTCGGTTCCAACACTCCCGCAACCTTCTCTTGTGAAGAGCGGTTTGCTTGGGGAACGGTATCCTTGGAGCTTCAGGTTGATCGCGGCGTCATTTCTCATGCGGCGGTATTTACCGACGCAATGGACTGGACGCTTTCCGCAACACTTCAAACCGCGCTGGAAGGGCGAAAGTTTCTGTTTGCGGATATTCAAAAGGGGCTGGAACTTGCCCCGCTGGAACAAGCCGTCCGCAATGATTTGTTTCAATTGTTTGCAAAACAGGAGATGTGATTTATGGATTATCAGTTGATCGTGATCGGTGCAGGTCCCGGCGGCTATGTTGCCGCCCTGCGCGCCGCAAAGAACGGGTTGAAAGTTGCCGTGGTGGAAAACCGCGAGGCGGGCGGCACCTGCCTGAACCGCGGCTGCGTTCCCACCAAAACGCTGTTGCATTCCTCCAAAGTATATTCCGATATCATAAACGGGGAGCGCGTCGGCGTTACGGCAGATGCGGCAAAAGTTAATTTGGAAGCCCTTTTTGCCCATAAACGGGAGATTTGCGAAAAGCTTTCGCTGGGGATCGAATCCTTGTTCAAGCGCGAAAAGGTGGATCTCCTTCGCGGAACCGCAAAAATCCTTGCGCCGGGAAAAGTTATGGTGACCGGCAACGACGGCGAACACGAATTTTCCTGCGAGAAGATTCTCGTTGCCACCGGTTCGGTTCCCGCGCGCCCTCCGATCCCGGGACTGGATCTGCCGGGCGTGATGACTTCCGACGAACTGCTGGAAGGCAGCGATCATCTGTTCAAATCCATCGTTATCATCGGCGGCGGCGTAATCGGCGTGGAAATGGCAACTTTTTACAGCGATCTCGGATGCGAGGTCAGCATTATCGAAGGAATGGACCGTCTTCTTCCGGCAATGGATCGGGAACTCGGCCAGAATCTTTCGGCAATCTTCAAAAAACGGGGCGTCAAAATCTACGTCAATTCTACCGTGGAGCGGTTGGAAAGTACGCAGGAAGGTCTTGCAGTGAACTTTATGGCAAAAGGAGAACCCGGCAGAGCCGTTGGCGAGGTCGTTTTGTGCGCCATCGGCCGCAGACCGTATTTTGACGGACTGTTTGCCGACGGATTGAACCCGGAAACGGAAGGAAAGCGAATTCAGGTGAACGAGCGGTTTGAAACTTCCCTTCCCGGTATTTTCGCGATCGGCGACGTTTCTTCAAAAATCCAGCTTGCACATTACGCGTCGGCACAAGGAACGGCTTGCGTCGATCTCTTCTGCGGCATTCGGAACAACGTTGATCTGTCGATCGTTCCGGGGTGCGTCTATTGCCGCCCGGAAATTGCCTCCGTTGGTTTGACCGAAGCCGAATGCAAAGAACGGGAGATCCCGGCGGCAGTCGGCAAAGCAACTATGTATAGCAACGCAAAAACCTTGATTGAGGGTGGCGACCGTGCGTTTATGAAAGTGCTTGCGCACGCGCAAACACACGAAATTTTGGGCGCGCAGTTAATGTGCGAACACGCCACCGACATGATCTCTCAAATTTCTTCCGCAATTGCAAATCGTATGACCGCGGAACAATTGCTCAAAGCAATGCGCCCGCACCCCACGTTTGAGGAAACCTTGGCGGAGGCGCTCAACGATTTGGTGGATCGATTCAACAAATAATTGAGCGAACGAAGCTCGATTTCACGGCTTTTACTTTTTGTTGATTTGAAAAAACATATTTCAAAAAAATAAAGCAAATTGCGATCTTTGCGCCCGGCGAGAAAGCCGCCGCGCACCGGCATACTTTTGGTAGAATATGCTCCGAAAAAGAACACTTTGGGTAGTAAATACACAAACGCCAAACTTTCTTTTGCACGATCGTGCGAGGTTGTGCTTGGTTCGCCTATATCAAAACCAGCCGACGGAAAAATTCCGCCGGCTGGTTTCTTTTACTTTCATTCGGTTAATTTGTTTTAGTTCACGTTGATAAAGGTGACGCCCGTAAAGTTCGGGTCGCCCTCTACCATCAGCGCCATCAGGTCAAGCACGTTGCTGGACGTGGTGGAGTTGGTTGCCGTGACCGTAATGGTGACGGTATGCGTGGTATTGGAAAGTCCGGAAGCCACGCGGTAGGGCTTGTTGCCGTCCGAACCGCTACGCTGAATGGTGTAGTTGGTGGAAGAACCGTCAATGTTTACGCTGATAACGGAGGATACCGTTCTTGCGTATGTCCAGAGCTGCAAGCCCGTGCCGACAAAGGTGAATTTCACCTGCGCGCCGGTTTCGCCGGGATTGGGTTTCAGGTAGCCCTTTTCATCAAGATTCGATTCCTCATACAGGTTGAAGCCGCTGGTCTTTCCGGCGGAAGCGTTGAAGAAATATCTTGCCGGAGCCGTGAGCGGGCTGTAAGAAGCCGAAAGAATGGAGTGCGCCACGTAGCCGTAGGGGTTGAGCGATTTGGTCAGCTCGGTGTTCAGAACGGAAGTGACGTAGCCGGCATACAACTCGTGGCCGGCGTCGTTCGGGTGAACGATATCGGCAAACAGGTTGGAGCTATCCCAAGTGGAGGTGCTGGTAATGCCCTTTGCCTCGCAGAGCAGTTTTCCAACGTAGATTTCGGTCAGGCCGTATTTGGTTGCGACCTGGTGCTGTGCCCACAGGGTGGGGTAAGCGGACTCGCTTGTGCTGTTGAGGCGAGAGCGGTCGGTGGTGTAAACGAAAACGATGTCGCAATAGGGCGAATACTCATACACCGTGCGGACGATGGTTTCCATATAGGATTTAACATCGTTCTTGCTGGTGCTGTCGTAGTCATCATTGATCGCAAAATCAATAAACAGAAG
>JBGUNW010000093.1:0-1866 GCA_045117555.1 Eubacteriales bacterium | reverse complement strand
AAGTAGACGGGAATCAGCGTGAAGCCGATGAAGACGCAGATCGCGTAGAGTTTCGCGAGGAACTGAAGACGCGGAAGCCACTTCGAGTTGTTGAGACCGATCGACTGGAACGCGCTCCAGAAACCGTGAGAGATGTGGAAGTAAATCGCGGCGAACCAGATCACGTAGAGGAGGCAGAGAACCGGGTTGCTGAAGGTCTTAACGACGAGCAGGTAGGGGTCGTCGCCTTCCTTGCCGAGGAAGCTCTGGAGCTGCATGTGCGACCAGAAATGCGTGAAGTGCAGAACGAGGAAGAGAACGACGATCACGCCGAGAACGAACATATTCTTCGACGCCCAAGACGACGCCTTCGTCTTGCACGGGACGGCGTAGCGCATCTCGGCGGGACGGCCGGTCCAGTTTTTGAACTCGACAAAGATCGAGAAAAGAATGTGGACGATGAAGCCCAAAGCGAGGACGGGCACCATAATCTTCACAAGAATATTCGTGTCCATGAACTCGCACGCCTGACGGTAAAGGTCGGCGGAGACGACGGCGGCAAGATTAAGCGCGAGGTGCAGAGCGACAAAGACCAACAGGAACATGCCGCTAAGGCTCATTATCAGCTTTTTACCGATTGACGAACGAAGAAACTCTAACATAGCGCTCTTTTCTAAAGTGTTTCAGCGGTTTATAAATTGCCCAAAAAAGACGCGGGATTCCAATCGTTTTGAGAATCGCGAAATTCTCGACGACCGTCGTTTTTACGCCTTGAGTCGCGCTCAAGACGACCGCTCGACGCCGCGTTCTTTCATTCGTTCCGAACGTCCGACGCGCCCGTCTAACGACGACGCTCAATCTGACGCCCTTATATCGATACAGATTTATCGATATTGTATTTCTAACGAAGTCGCGCTTTTTGTCAAGTTGGAGCGCCTAGAAAATAACCGAGATTTGTCGCGAAAAAACAAATAGCGGAAACGGCTGTCATTTAAGAAATTCGGCGCCGGAATAGCGTGAGAAAACGAGCGCGCCGTCGCCGGGAAAGGGCGAGACTGCGCGAGAGAATTTCATAAGCGACAAAAAATGTCACTTATGAATGTCACTTATAGAATGAGAGACGTTGGACTAAATCTTGAAAACCGTTGAATTTCATCGTGTTAGGGATGATTTGTTCAAAAGATGGAGGCGTCGGTTTTAAGCGAATTGACAGCCTCTGCAAGGACGCCGGGATCGAGTATTCGTATGAAAGAACAAGCAATGAGTTCAAGTTTATTATTTACAGACCCAAACTTATTAGCGGCGTCCCCGACGTCGTTTACGGAAACGGCGAGGCGTTAAACGTCACGGAACAGACGGCGCTTGCCATATTAAAACGCGCCCCGACAATTTCACGCGAAGAAATCGCCGAGAGGGCGTCAAAAACCGTTAGAACCGTGCAGAGAGCCTTGGCGTCTTTGGCGGAAAAAGGATACGTCAGGCGCGTTGGAGCAAAGAAAAACTCAACATGGGAAGTGTGAAATGATGAAGCCACGATAATTCTGGGGATTGGATCGTGAAATTAATTGATCGCGCCGACGCTGCGGAACGCCGAGACCGAAACAACGAAAAAGGGACGAAACGCGCGAGGGAATTTCATAAGCGACATTTTTTGTCGCTTCTGAAAAGTGGACTTAAGCGTCAATGAAAACGAACTCGCCGGGTCGCGCGTTTCAAATCGCTTTAAATTGGCGTTCTGGCGTCCCTCGCCTCACGTGAGGGTTGTTTCGGACGGCGATAAGGAGGTTTCGGAATACTTTCGCGTTGTATTTGTCGGTTTTTTCCAGCGCGAGAATCGCTGGGTCGAGGACTTCGCAGGCGTTGTTTTCGAAGTGAAGTTGGAATTTC
>JBGUNW010000092.1:0-1606 GCA_045117555.1 Eubacteriales bacterium | reverse complement strand
CCTTGACAAACTTCAAGGCTTTTTTATATATTTATTAGAGAAATCTAACTTTATAATTTCTTTGTAATTCGCAAGAAAAATGAACCGTCTTTTAGATCACCGTCTCGTTCGCCAATGCGCACCGACACTCGCCGGGCTTAAGGTTGGAAGCTTGTTCTGCCTAGAATCTTCAGCTAGCGAAATGCTCTGCAAACAGCTCGCCTACTGGAACAAGGAACTCAACCCTCGCGGAGTTTGCGTGCGCGTTATTGCGGAACGCTGCGGGCGCAGTTTTATCTACGTCTATCGCGAAGAAGCCTTGCAAAAGCTCATTGCCGAGCCGGAGATTCGCCATTTTCTCGCCGCCTACGGCTACGTCGATTTTAACACCGACCACGCACTCGCCTACATGACCGGGCGAATCCGTAAATGCCACTGCTTTCCGCACGAAGTCGGTCTTTTCTTGGGTTACCCTCTTGAAGACGTGAAAGGATTTATCATCAACGGTGGCAGAAACAGCAAATATACGGGCTACTGGAAGGTTTACGGCGATGTTAGCGAATGCGAAAAACGATTCGCCAGCTTTCGCAAGTGCTTTGACGTTTTCAACAAACTATTTGAAAAAGGCTACTCGCTGCCGATGCTCGCTGTAGCGAGCACCAAAGACCGCGCCATCTGTCATCCTGAGCGGAGCGCAGCATAGTCGATATACGAAACTAGCCAACTTGTTGACTTAGTTGAGTTAGTTTCGAAGGAGCAGGATCTCAACATTTTAATTCACCTAGGAGAATAACAATGGAAAAAGTTGCAGTAATCTACTGGAGCGGAACAGGTAACACCGAAATGATGGCGAAGTATGTCGCCGAAGGAGCAAAGGCCGCCGGTGCAGAAGCCGACGTGTTCAGTGTCTCGGACTTTTCGCAGAGCCAGTTGGCCGAATATGGCCGCTATGCTTTGGGTTGTCCCGCGATGGGCGCCGAGGAACTCGAAGATTCCGAATTCCAGCCCTTCTACGAAGCCGTCAAGCCCGCTCTTAACGGCAAGAAAGTCGCCCTGTTCGGCTCTTACGGCTGGGGTGGCGGCGAATGGATGAATCCGTGGAAGGCCGATGCTGAAGCCGCTGGCCTCGTGCTTGTGGCAGATCCGCTCGCCATCGAGAACGCCCCCGATGACGCAGGCAAGGCCGCCTGCCAGGAACTCGGCAAGGCGCTCGCCACCGCCTAAAAAGACTTTTTCTTTCTTATAGTGTTTTGGTTAGCTTCAGCCCCGACGGAACAACATTCCGTTGGGGCTTTTAGAGGAGTTTTTCAATGCAAGTTTCTCGTGTCAACAAGGTTTTTGCCCGATTGGGGCGTTTTCAAGTCAAGTTTCGCTGGTTGATTCTGCTGGTAACGGCAATTACAACGGTTTTGGCGTGTCTCGGCTTGCCCCGACTGCAGATGACGAGCAGCGAAGAGGAATGGTTTGACGACTGGGACAAGGTAAAGATTGACCAGGCACATTTCAACGAAAAATTCGGTAGCGATGACGGTTACATGGTGATGATTCGTGCTGACGACGTTTTTGCGCCAGAGGTGTTGCAAGCAATTGACAGGCTTTCGCGCAGGCTCGAAAACGAGGTGCCTTA
>JBGUNW010000091.1:0-3519 GCA_045117555.1 Eubacteriales bacterium | reverse complement strand
AAGGAACAATCCGAGGCGAATAAATCCAAGCCTTACAACAACATTACCATCAGCGAAGGGGAGTTTATTTACGTCACCACCGATCAGATCGACACCTCTTCGGTAAGAAGTGCAATCCAGTCAAGGACCACTTCGGGTAAATATCTGCCGGTCAAATTGCTCAACTCCGCCGGCGATGAGATCATGAAGCGCAACGGCTTCTGGCCGCCGGCAGGCGAGGTGGACATTTCCACCCAGACTGCCGACAACACCAAGAAGGGACTTTATACCGACATTTCGCTGATCTCCGACGTTGCGGTCGGCCCGGAACGCACTTGGTCGATCATCGACTACAAGCGCAACAAAATTTTTACCTATGATTATAACGGCAACCTGCTCTTCGCGTTCGGCGATAAGGGCGCAATGTTGGGTAGTATTTCCAGCATTGAAGCAATCGCTTATCAGGGAAGCAACCTGATCGTTCTGGATAAGGGCATGGATAACACCCCTTGCCGCATTATTATTTACGACAGAACGCATTACGGTGATATTCTGATCGAGGCGATTGCCGCCGAGAACTCGCAGGACTACAAAACCGCAATTCAGTGCTGGGAGACGGTTTTACAGAGCAATATCAACTTTGACGCCGCCTACGTCGGTATTGGTAACGCGCTCAACCAAAGCGGCCAGTACAGCGAATCGCTGAAATATTACGAAAAAGCGTACGATACCAAAAACTGGTCGGAATCCTACAAGGAAGTGCGCAAAGAGTGGATGTCCAAGTGGTTCTTGCTCATGTTTGCCGCAATCATCCTTTTGGTGGTTGGCGTTGTTAAATGGTTCGCGTTTGCCGCAAAGGTTAACAAACGCGTTGCAACCGACGGAAAATACCGCAAAACCTTCGGGCAGGAATTGATTTACGGATTTTACGTTCTGTTCCACCCGTTTGACGGATTTTATGATTTGAAACACGAGCGCCGCGGCTCGGTTCGCGCCGCGATCGTATTCCTTGCAATTACCGTTCTCACCTTCTTCTATCAGGGAATCGGGCAAGGGTACGTGCTCAATCCCACAAGATCGGTAACCACCATTTGGTCGCAGGTCATCTCGGTTTTGGTGCCGGTATTCCTGTTTGTTCTTGCAAACTGGTGCCTGACCACGCTGTTCGACGGGGAAGGGAGCTTTAAGGATATCTTTATTGCCACCTGCTATTCACTCCTGCCGCTCCCGCTCATCATCATTCCCGCAACTATTGCTTCCAACTGGGTTACCACCAGCGAATCTTCCCTGATCGGGTTTATGGGAACGCTCGCCCTGATTTGGGTGGGATACCTGCTCTTCTTCGGCACCATGGTCACGCACGACTATTCGCTTGCCAAAAACCTGATCACCCTTCTGGGAACCATTGTTGCAATGGCATTCATCATCTTTATCGTGCTGTTGTTCAGTATGCTGCTTTCCAAGTTGGTCAGTCTTGTTACCAATATTATTACCGAATTGCGATTCCGCGCATAGAAGGAAGGAGGATAAAATATGAAAACAAAACTGAAATTTTTATCTGCCCTCCTTGCCGGCATCCTTCTTATGGGAAGCGTGTTCGGGGTTACGGCAGTCCCGGTATTTGCGGCAACCGTTGAACGGAGCATTCCAGCTACCGAAACGCCCGTTACCGACGGTGTTTACGCTACGCCGCAGGAGCGCGTTTCCAATATGACCTTCTATGCCTCCAAGTACGGATATGAAATTTATGCCGATCCGGTAACTGGCGAGGTTGCCTACGTAGAATCGGCAAATCCCGAGAACATTTTGCTCACTAACCCGTACGACGTGCGGAGCAACAAAACCTCCATTGCGGAGGAGCTCCTTTCGCAAATCATCATTACTTATTCGGAAAAAACGTCTACCAGCTCCAACAAACCAACGCTGAACAGCTATAAGGACGCCGCTTTGCGCGGACAGATATCAATTACCGATATTCGCAACGGCATTCGCGTTTCCTATACCATTGGTGACCTGAACCGCCGGAGTCTTGTTCCGCGGCAGATCATGCAATACAGCTTTGAAGAGCGTATTCTGGAACCGTTGAAAGCCGCTGTTGATGCAAGAGACCTTTCAAACTGGGACTATGAGGACGTTCTTGCACACTACGAAATTTACGGGAGATCGCAAACCACCTCCGACGATATTTTTAACAGGTGGAAACGTTTGTATCCGGTTTTAGAGGATGAAAGCGTTTGCATTTACGTGCTTGCGGAGGACGTTACCGACCTTTGGATCGCCAAATTCCAGGGTTGGATCAAGCAGTATTGCTCCACTACGTATAGTTTTGAACAGTTGGAGGCCGACTACGAAGAAGTTGGCTACGAGGAAAAAAGAGTGGAAAAACCGCTCTTTAAGGCCGCGTTGGAATATACGATTACCGAGAGCGGTTTGAGCGTTCGGCTACCTTGCAACAGCTTGCAATACAATATGGCGACCTACGCGCTGGAATCTATCCAGGTACTTCCGTATATGGGCGCGGGGAACACCAGTTTCCCGGGTTACAACTTCTATCCCGACGGTTCCGGCTCGCTCTTTGATTATGAGCAAACGGTAACCGTTCCCGCGCAGATCTACGGTTTGGATTACGCCTACCACCAAATTTCCGGCGCGACCTATCAAAAAGCCATTCGTATGCCGGTTTACGGTTCGGTTTCCACCGAGGTGATCCACACCTATAAGGACCCCGCAACGGGAGAGGTCAAGCAGGTTTCCGATTTTGTTAAATCCAAGCAAAAATTGTTGGATGCCGGCGCGCAGGAAATTACCACCAACACCTATAAGCGCGGCTACGTTGCCATTCTGGAAGCCGGCGAGTCTATGGGTACCATTACCACCACCCAGCTCGGTTCCAAGGCAAAGTACGCAACCTTGATTCCTTCCTTTAACCCGAAGCCGAAGGATACCTACAAGCTGGATTCCGCTCTTTCGGCTACCGGCAGCAGCAATGAATGGACGGTTGTTTCGGAAAGAAAATACACCGGTAACATCCGCATTCTGTTTCAGTTGTTGACCGACTCCGATAAGGGCGCCGCGCAAAAAATTGCCGCTCGCGCCAAAGGGAACGATTATCTCTATTACGAGGCAACCTGGCTTGGCATGGCCGAGGCCTACCGCAATTATCTGGTTGCAAACGGCATTCTTACCAAAATTGCCAGCGGCGATCTGACAAGGGATATTCCGCTTTACATGGAGGTTTTCGGAGCGATCAAAACGCAAAAGACAATTGCTACCGTTCCCGTAATGGTAATGACGCCCCTGACGACCTTTGAGAACGTTTCCACCATGTACCAATACCTTTCCGGCAACGGTGTTCAAAACGTGAATTTCAAACTGACCGGTTTCGCAAACGGGGGAATGTACTCCACCATGCCTTCCAATTTGAAATGGGAAAGCAAGGTGGGCGGTGCTTCCGGCTTCCGTGATCTGCTCAGCGAGGCACGGCAAATCGAGCTGGAAAACAGCAATGCAAAATTCGGACTTTACCCTGATTTTGATTTT
>JBGUNW010000090.1:0-1630 GCA_045117555.1 Eubacteriales bacterium | reverse complement strand
ATAATGCAGTTTTTCGCCTGCATCAAAACACAGTTCTCCTCCATCGGCTCCACGCGGATGGTGTCCACCGCCGCCCTGCCGATCTGTCCGCTTTCGAGTGCGTCAAACAAGTCCTGCTCCACCACCACGCCGCCGCGCGCCGTATTGATGAACACCGCGCCGGGCTTCATTTTTCCAAAAGTTTCCCTGTTGAACATATCCTGTGAATCGGCGTTGAGCGGACAGTGCACGGTCACAACGTCGCTGCGGCGCAGCAGTTCATCAAAGGGCACCTGCTCCACCCCATCGACCTGCTTGGGACGGCGGCTGCAGCCAAGCACGTGCATTTGAAAGGCGTTGGCGATGTTGGCAACCGCCGTGCCGATGGCGCCCAAGCCGACAATGCCGAGCGTTTTTCCGGCAAGCTCGTTGAGCGGAAACACAAAGGGAGAAAACGTCGGGCTGCGCTTCCACAAGCCCTCATGAACATATTCATTATAGCGCGAGGTGTTGTTGAACGCCTCTAACATCAGCGCAAAGGTGTCCTGCGCCACCGCGTTGGTGGAATAGGAGCCTGCGTTGCAGACGGCGATATTGTGCGCGCGGCAGTAGTCGATGTCGATGTTGTTGTAGCCGGTGGCGAACAAGCCGATGTAGCGCAGCTTTTTGGCAAGCCGCAGGGTTTCGGCATTGAGCAGGGTTTTGTTGACCACCACCACGTCGGCGTCGGCGATTTTTTCCGCGACTTCATCATAGCGCAGCAAGCCGTATTCCTCCACCTCGCCCAGCTCTCTGAGCGGATCGGCGTTGACCAAATCATCAAAAACGGTTTGCGCGTCGGTTAAAACAATTTTCATAGTATCACTCCACCTGTATTGTATCACAGATTTTTTGACAATTCAACTTGCTAAAAACAAAAAGCTATGTTAGAATAGGATTGAGGTACATGGAAATGCAAAAAAACTTTTTATTCGACTTGGACGGCACGCTGCTGCCGATGGACTTACCGAAATTTATTGAGCTGTATATGCAGGCGTTCTGCCGCAAATTCGCCCACAAGGTGCAAATTGCGCCCAAGCAGCTGGCACAGGCAATCTGGGAAGGCGCCGCCGCCATGGGCAAAAACGACGGCGAGTGTCTGAACCGCGAGGTGTTTTGGCGCGCCCTCAACAGCGCCTGCAAAAAGGACATGCGCCTATACGAGGACGAGTTCGATGCGTTTTACCGCAACGAATTTATCGCCGCCAAAGCAGCGACGTCGGAAAACCCGGCGGCACAAAGGGCAATAAAGCTGCTCCGGCAGCGCGGCGGCAAGCTGATTGTCGCCACCAACCCCATCTTTCCCAAGGCGGCGACCTACACGCGCCTGCGCTGGGCAGGGCTGGAGCCGGACGACTTTGACTATATCACGGTGTATGACAACTGCTCCTACTGCAAGCCGAATTTGAATTACTACCACGAAATTTGCCATTTCTGCGGCATTTCGCCGGAGGACAGCATCATGGTCGGCAACGACGTTGACGAGGACATGTGCGCCGCCAAGCTCGGCTTGGACACCTATCTTGTCACCGATTGCCTGATTAACCGCCGCAGCAAAAGCCTTGACCGCTACCGCCACGGCAGCTTTGAGGACTTCTATCATTGGCTGCTT
>JBGUNW010000089.1:0-6503 GCA_045117555.1 Eubacteriales bacterium | reverse complement strand
GCGAGAGGGGGAAGAACTTTTTGCAAAAAGTTCTTCCCCCTCTCGCGCTCTCCTCCATTTCAAAAACCTCAACCAAAGGTTTGTGTTTTTTGAAAAGGGAGAGGGCTTGGGGGAGGGGAAAACTTTTTTGGAAAAAAGTTTTCCCCTCCCCCAAGGTCTTACTCCCTCTCCGCGGTAACGATAATATCCGCTCCCGTGTTCAAAACGTTGGCGATGACCACGTCGCCGATATGCACGGGCAGGGTGACGGTTGCCCGGTCGATCTCCTTCATGCAGTCGAAGATCAGCTCTTTCGGAATGGTGCGGTTGGTTTTGACCGGAACGGGGTCTCCGTTCGTCGCGCGCACGGTCGAGGTGACCGTCCGCATGGGGTGGGTGCATTCGTCAATGGCGTACTGCTTGCCGCGGGGGCAGGCAAAGCCCTCTACGTTCTCGATTTTCCCATCGGCGGCGAGTTTCACTTTCAGTTGGCAGCCGCGCGGGCAGACGATACAGGTCAGTTCTCTTGTCATATCAATTTTCCTCCAATGCAAAGCAGAGGTCGTGCGCGCCGGCAAAAGAATCGGATTTGAGCGTAACGCGCTCCATTTCGCCGGGGGCAACTTTGATTTTTTTGCGGGAATAGATGACGTTGCCTTTCTCGTTGGTCACCTTGACGGTCACGTTGCGGTAAACGTCGGCCACGCGGAAGAAAACGGTAACGTCCTTCTGTTTGGTAATGCGCTGGGGCACGGTGTAGCGCACCTTGCCGTCGGTATGGAGCGTAACGTTCACCGCGGCGGCGTTCTCACCCGCGATATACGCGGCGGCCGATTTGCCGGCAATTTCGGCTTCTTCGGAAACAAAGTCCACCAGATCATGCACGTGCAGCACGTTGCCGCAGGCAAAAATGCCGGGAATTTCGGTTTGACGGTCCTGATCCACCACTGCGCCGTTGGTAATGCGGTCCAGCTTGACCGAAGCGGTTTTGGAAAGCTCGTTTTCGGGAATCAGACCAACTGAAAGCAACAGTGTATCGCAGGGGATATACTCGCGCGTTTCGGGAATGGGGCGGCGGTTTTCGTCCACCTTGGCAATGGTCACGCCCGAAAGGCGCTCCTTGCCGTGAATTTCCACCACGGTATGCGAAAGTTTGAGCGGAATGCCGAAATCGTGCAGGCATTGCTCAATGTTGCGCGCAAGCCCGCCGGAATAAGGCATCAGCTCGCAAACGGCGTGGACTTTCGCGCCTTCCAGCGTCATGCGGCGCGCCATGATCAGTCCGATATCGCCCGAACCGAGAATGACCACCTCTTTGCCAGGCAGATACCCTTTCATGTTGACATACTTCTGCGCCGTACCCGCGCTGTAAATGCCTGCGGGACGGGTGCCGGCAATGTTGAGGGCGCCCTTGGCGCGCTCGCGGCAGCCCATGGAAAGGATGATCGCCTTGGCTTGCAGTTGGAACACGCCCTGTTCTGCGTTGGTGGCGGTAATGATCTTATCGGGCGTAATATCCAGCACCATAGTGTTCAGCAGGGAGGGGATTTTGCGCTCCTCCACCATTTTTTCGTAACGCGCGGCGTATTCGGGGCCGGTCAGCTCCTCGCCAAAACGGTGAAGGCCGAACCCGTTGTGAATGCACTGCTGCAAAATGCCGCCCAGGTGCGCGTCGCGTTCCAGAATGAGCAGATCGCGCACGCCCGCGTCGTAAGCCGCGACCGCGGCGCTCATGCCGGCGGGGCCGCCGCCGATGATGACGAGATCAACGTTTTTCATGTCACCGCGCTCCTTTCGTTTTTTCCAGATTGACGAGCGACGCGCCGCCCGATTTGGTTACTTTTTCGTAGGGAATGCCCAGCTCGCGGGCGAGCAGTTCCACGATATAAGGCGAGCAGAACCCGCCCTGGCAACGCCCCATTTGGGCGCGGGTGCGGCGTTTGACACCGTCCAGATCGCGGGGCTTCGGCTCGGTGCGAATAGCGGCGAGAATTTCGCCCTCGGTCACCGTTTCGCACCGGCAGATCACGCGCCCGTAGGCGGGATCTTTGGCGATCACGGCGTTCTTTTCCTCCATCGTCATCTCGCGAAAAGCGTGCATTGCGGGGCGAATGGGGTTGTAGTTCGTTTTCTCAACGGTCGCAAGGCCGTCCTTTTGCAAAAGCGCCAGCACGTATTCGGCAATGGCGGGAGCCGAGGAAAGGCCGGGCGACTCGATGCCCGCAACGTTCACAAACCCATGATGCGGATTGTTGATGATAAAATCGCCGGTGCTGCCCACGGCGCGCAAACCGCAGAACGAAGTGATGGACGCGCCGAAACGAATGCCATCCACGCTTTCGCCGGCGCCCTTCATTACGCGGGCAAGCCCTTCGGGCGTGGTGGACTTGTCGTCTTTATCCTCCATATCCTCGGAGGTCGGGCCGGTGAGCAGGTTACCGTCCACCGTGGGGGAAACGAGAATGCCTTTGCCCATTTTGGTGGGCGTGCGGAAGATGGTGTGCGAAACCAGACCGCCCAGCTCTTTATCCAAAAGGATATATTCGCCGCGGCGGGGATGAATGGTGAAGGAATCGTCGCCCGCCATTTTTGCGATCGCGTCGGCATACACGCCCGCGGCGTTCACAACATACCGCGCCTCGATTTTTCTGCCGCCCGCCGTAATAACGTAGCCGTTTTCGGTTTTTTCCAGCGCGGTCACTTCGCTTTCCAACAGCAGCTCTGCGCCGTTGTCCATGGCGTTGCCCACCGCCGCAAAGGTGAGCTCGTAGGGGCAAACGATCGCGCCCGTGGGCGCGTGGAGCGCGCAGGTGGCGGTTTTGGAAACGTTCGGTTCCAGCGCGTGGAGCTCTTCCGCTCCCAGCAGCTTCAAATTCTTGACCCCGTTGGCAACGCCACGCAGGTAAAGCTCGCCGAGGTGCGTGCGGTCGGCCTCGTCAAAACCGATGACGAGCGAGCCGTTGTTCTTGTACTTCACGCCCAGCTCACGGCAAATTTCTGGCATCATCTCCGAGCCGCGAACGTTCAGCTTGGCTTTCAGCGTTCCCTCTTTTGCGTCAAACCCCGCGTGAACGATGGCCGAGTTCGCCGCGGTCGCGCCGGTGGCAACGTCGTGCCCTTTTTCCAGAATGACGATTTTGAGCTGGTAGCGCGCAAGCGTCCGGGCGATCAATCCGCCCACAACACCCGCGCCGATAATGGCAACGTCAAACATTGTGTTTTCTCCTTTTTTGCTCGTTTTTTCAGAAAAGACTTTTTTACAAAGGATTGTTTACCTATATTATAGTAAAATAATCCTCTCCCGTCAAGCGCGGCGAAAAAATCGAAAAACGCGCAGCATTTTGTGAAAAATACGCAAAAATGCGCAGAACGGGGAGAAGGCCGCGAGAGGGGGAGGAACTTTTTGCAAAACCCGGCAAGCCGGGAGCCGGTTCTTTGGCTTGCAGGACTGATTTTGTAACGCCGCAAAAATAACAGCCCTCTCGCGCTCTCCCCCCATTTCAAAAACCTTAACCAATGGTTTGAGGTTTTTGAAAACGGTTTTGTTCTCTGCTCCGAATGGCTTTTTGGGTGTTATAAAGCCGTTTTTGCAAACCAAAGAATCGGCACCCGGCTTGCCGGGCGGCGCGGCGGGTACCCGGAGCAGAAAACAATACATATAAAAGCACTTAAAACAAAATCCCAAAATCGTATTTTTATCAAGAGCATTTCCCAACCGTCGCCCACGGCGACATAGTAGCAATCCTTTATAAAACCCGGAGAGCAAGATTTCGCTTTCGGTGATCCTCCCCCTCCCGGAAGGTTCTTTTCGGGGAGGGGGGTGAGGGGGGGGGGGGGGCTTTTTTTTTAAAAAAAACCCCCGCCCCCCCCTTATCAAGGTCTTCCTAAAAAAATTTCCAAATCCTCTTGACAAATTGATCAAACTGTAATATAATAACATTTGAACAAATGTTCAACTGTTCAAAAAAGATTCATAAAATTCAGAAAAGGAGTGCCGCGCATGAAAGACATTTACTGCTGCGAGGTCAACGAGACCCACCCCGAACAGATCGCGCAGGCCAAAAGCCGTCTGCCCGACGACGACACCCTCTTTGCGCTCGCCGACCTGTATAAGCTCTTCGGCGACAGCACCCGCCTTCGCATTCTCTACGTCCTCTTCGACGCCGAGCTTTGCGTTTGCGACATTGCCGAGCTTTTGGGTATGACCACCTCGGCCATTTCCCACCAGCTGCGCCTGCTCAAACAGGCGGCGCTGGTCAAATTCCGCAAGAGCGGCAAAAGCGTGCTCTACTCGCTTGCCGACAGCCACGTTCACACCATTCTGGTGCAGGGCATGGAACACGTCACCGAATAAAAAATTTTTAGGAGATACAGCTATGAAAAAAACGTTTGCTTTGATTGATTTGGACTGCGCCAACTGCGCCGCGAAAATGGAACGCGCCATTGCAAAAATCGACGGCGTGAACGAGGTAACGGTCAGCTTTCTTGCCCAAAAACTGGTGCTGGACGCCGACGACGCCCGCTTTGACGAAATTTTGAACGAAGTGGTTGCCACCATTCGCAAAGTGGAACCCGACTGCCGTTTGAAAAAATGAGCGCAAAGAAAAAAGGACTTTCGCGCCGACAAAAGCGCACGCTTTTCCGCATTCTTCTGGCGGCGGGACTGCTCGCCGTTTTGGAGATTTTATGCCTGACGCACGTTTTGCCCGACGTTTGGTATTGGCGGCTGCCGCTGTTCCTCGTTCCCTATTTCACAGTCGGCTTTGACGTACTCCGCAAGTCGGTTTTGGGCATTGCCCACGGGCAGCTTTTGGACGAGAATTTTTTAATGTCGATCGCCACCATCGGCGCGCTCGCCATTGGCGAATACCCCGAAGCGGTGTTCGTTATGCTTTTCTATCAAGTGGGCGAGCTGTTCCAGAACATTGCCGTGGGCCGCTCGCGCAACTCGATTGCCGAGCTGATGGAGATCTGCCCCGAAACCGCCCGCGTGGAACGCGACGGAACCGAACGGGAGATCGACCCGGGTGAGGTCGCCGTCGGCGAGGTCATCGTCATCCGCCCAGGCGAGAAGATTCCTTTGGACGGCGTTGTGCTGGAAGGGACTTCGGCGCTGGATACCCGTTCGCTGACCGGCGAATCGCTCCCGCGCGACATTGCGCCCGGCGACGAAATCGTGAGCGGCTGTGTGAACGGCGCGGGACTTTTGCGCGTGCGCGTGACGAAGCCGTTTGCCGACTCCACGGTATCGAAAATTCTGGAACTGGTGGAAAATTCCACGGCCGCGAAATCGCGCGCTGAGGGCATGGTCACCAAATTTGCCCGCGTTTATACGCCGGTGGTGGTCGGGCTTGCCGCCCTGCTCGCGCTCGTTCCGGCGATCATTTATTTTATCAGCCCCGCAACGCTTCCCGACCCGATGGGTATGGTAAAAACGGCGCTTATCTTTTTGGTGGTCTCCTGCCCCTGCGCGCTGGTCATTTCGGTGCCGCTCTCCTATTTCGCCGGAATCGGAGGCGCTTCCAAACGCGGCATTCTTATTAAGGGAGCCAACGATCTTGAATCGCTTGCCCGCGTGGACACGATCGCCTTTGACAAAACAGGAACCCTGACCGAAGGCAGTTTTCACGTCAGCGGCGTTATCCCCGTCGGCATGACCGGGGAGCGGCTGCTCGCGCTTGCCGGAGCGGTCGAACAGCATTCCAACCACCCCGTTGCGCGCTCGGTTTTTGCCGCCGCGCCCAAGGACGATTTGCCCTTGGTTGAAAATTTAGAGGAAATTCCCGGCCACGGGATGCGCGCGCTTGCCGAGGGCAAGCCGCTGCTCGTTGGCAACGCCCGCCTGCTTGCCGCCGCGGGGGTCGAAATCCCCTCCGATCTTCCCGAAGCTGCGGGAACGGTGGTGTTCGTTGCGTGGGGCGGCGTTTATTGCGGCGCGATCGTGGTTTCCGACCTTTGCAAACCCGAAGCCGCCGGAGCGATCCGCGATTTGCACGCGCTCGGCGTTCGCCGTACCGTTATGCTTTCGGGCGACCGCGAGCCGGCCGCCAAAGCCGTTGCCGCCGAGCTGGGTCTTTCCGAATACCGTGCCGAACTTTTGCCCGGCGATAAGGTGGCCGAGGCCGAAAAACTCCTTACCGAAAAGCAGGGCGCCTTCGTTTACGTTGGCGACGGTACCAACGACGCGCCGGTGCTTGCCCGCGCCGACGTTGGCGTTGCCATGGGCGCTTTCGGCTCCGACGCCGCTATTGAAGCCGCCGACGTGGTCTTAATGGACGATTCGCTCTCGCGCCTGCCCGTCCTTCTGAAAATTGCGCGCAAGACCCGCCGGATCGTTCTTCAAAATATCGTTTTCGCAATTTCCGTAAAAATCGCGTTCCTCATCTTCAATCTCTTTCTCCCCAACCTCTGGCTGGCAACCTTCGCCGACGTCGGCGTGGCCGTCCTCGCCATCCTCAACGCTTCCAGAGCGGGGAGATAGGGGGTAGGGAAGACCAAGGCCGCGAGGGGGTGAGATCTTTTTT
>JBGUNW010000088.1:0-1695 GCA_045117555.1 Eubacteriales bacterium | reverse complement strand
CCCCACGCGTCGCCGTGTTTAATGCGGTATTTTGCGCCGGTTGCGTTTGTGCTTGTCAGTGTTACTGTTGCGGTGTGGCTTGCGATTGCTACGGTTGGGAGCAATACGCCCGAGTCCATAACAACGGCTTTCGAGTTAGTAACCTTGTGGCCGTAAATACGGCGTCCCTGCACGGCGCTAGCGCCAATGTATGTGCCCGAGCCGTCGAGGCTCTGCAAGTGTACGTTTACCGCCCACTCTTTAACACGGCAACACCAATTTTTATGGCCGCAAATTACGTTTGCATTGTCCGGGAGTGTTGCGTCCTCAAATACCATAAATCCGGCAATCATACCAACGGCGCCGGTCTGTTTGATTGTGTCGCCGAGCTGGCTTGCTGATGTAAACTCTGCCGACTTGCGGATAAATGCCATTGTGTCCGGGTTTACGAGTGCAAAGCGGCCGGTCTTTGGTACAAAGTTCTTTGTCATTGTTTTTGCAATATCTACGAGTCTATCGTAAATATTTGACTTGCTTGTAGCGCTTGACTGTCCGGCTACTGTTGCCTTGTCGAGCAATTCGTCGGTACCGTCCGAGTTCTGCTGCAAAGCGAGTCCCTCACCGGCAGCGTCGAGGCGGTTTGCTACGATATTGTCCGGTACGGCGTCGGCGTCGTATCCGTCGATAACTTCGTTTACGGCGTAGTCCTTATTGATAACGAGTGTATCATAAGAGCCGTCTGTAAACGACTTTGTAGCGCCGTTCTGTTTGTCATAAGAAACAACTGTCGCGTTACCTCTTACCGGGATTTTTACGGCGCCCGCTTTTGGGTCGCCCTCATAGTCGTTATTCCAAATAACGCCGTCTTTCTGTACGATTTCTGCGGCAAGTTTAGCCTCTACTAACTTGCTGTATCTGTCCTGTAATGCTACTGCCATAGTAGTAAATCTCCTTTAGATATTAAGTGTAGGATTAAGAGCTTTAAACGCAGCGGTTACGCCGTCCTCGGCTCCCTTGTCCCCAGCCATGCCGGGTACGTGTGGCGGTGTCGGTGGGTTTTCCTCGCGGAAAATATCTTCCTTGCCGTCGGTTAAGGCTTTGAGTAAGTCGTCCAAACTCTTGCCCTTGTTCGCGTCGTCGTTCAATGCGCTTTCGAGCTGCGCGTTGATTGCGTCGCGGGTGAGGTCGTTTACAAACTTTTTGTCGCTTGTAAAGTCCTTAATTTTCGCCTGCAATTCGAGGCGCTTTACTTTCGCCTCGGCCTCTGCTTTCGCGGTTTCGGCCTCCTGCTGGTACTTCGCTACGCTTGCCTTAACGTCGTCATAGTCTTTCATGCCGTCGATTGTGGCGTTTGCTTTTTCAAGCTGCTGCTTGATTGCGTCGTAGTCTGCAAACTTGCTTTTCTCGCGGTTGATGTCGTCGCCGTTGAGTTTCATAACCGAGTTAATCTGTTCGTCGGTTAAGCCGAGTGTCTGTAATTCTTCTCTTTTCATTTTGTCCCCTTACGCGTGAATTGTTACGCCGCCGCCGCGGCTATGGTTTTAGAATGAATAGCGCCCTTAAAACGCGTCGCGCCTCGCTTATGTGTATATAGTCATTTTTTTAGGTTAAAGAAAAACGCCGGCGCTCGGGTGAGGGGTGAGCGTCGGCGCGGTGAGGTCTTTTTATAAATAATTATTTTGTTTTCTTTGCGTACACAATGCCGAATATTACGGC
>JBGUNW010000087.1:0-2200 GCA_045117555.1 Eubacteriales bacterium | reverse complement strand
GCGCGGCGAAGAGAACCGCGCGCAGCGCATCAGCCCGGGCGCGGTGTTCAAGCAGCTGCTCGAGGCGACGCTGCTGCCCAAAACCCGCGACAACATGCAGAAGCTGCTCGATTTGTTCAACGACCTGTTTTCTCAGGTGCCGCTCTTTTTGCTGACCTGCACCAAGGACGAGGAAGCGGCGCAGGTCGCCTATGACGCGGCAAACGCATGACAGCGTATCGCTTGCTTTGCCAAGTATTCAGGAGGAGAGTATGACCTTACCAAACGTAGTAACCGTACAAAATATGCGCGAAAGCGACGCGGCGACCATCGCCGAAAGCGTGACCTCGGCGGAGCTGATGTACCGCGCGGCGCTGGGCATTTTTCAGTCCGCGAAGTTTGCCGGCAAGGTGGCAATCGTCTGCGGCGGCGGCAACAACGGCGGCGACGGCTACGCGCTGGCGTGTATTCTGCTTGACCACGGCATTACGCCGACCGTTTTCCGCGTGACCGATAAATTCTCCAAGGACGGCTTGTTCTATTACCACACCGCCATGTCCAAGGGCGCCGAGGAAGGGCACATCAGCGTGCCTGCTCCCTTTACGGGCTATGACATTGTGGTGGACTGCCTGCTCGGCACGGGCTTTCAGGGCGAGGTCAGCGGCAGCATGCAGCGCGCGATTGAAGAAATCAACGCCTGCGCCGCGTTTGTCATCAGCGCCGACATCAACAGCGGCGTCAACGGCGACACGGGCGAAGCCGCCGTCGCCGTCAATTCCGACCTCACGGTGTCCATCGGCGCCTACAAGGTGGGCATGTTCCTCGGCGACGCGCCCTATTTTATCGACAAGCTCCGCAACGTCGATATCGGCATAGAAATTTTGCGCAAGGAATACTACTTGATCGACTATGACCGCCTGCCGATGTTTGAGGGCTACAACGCGGTGGTTATGTCTGCAGAGGAATTCACGGAGCGCTTTGACTACGGCGACGGAAGCTTTGACTTGCCCGACCGCGCCGCGCGCCTGAGCAACGAAACAGGCAGGGTTATTGTCGTCAAAACCGGTCATTCCGCCGTGATTGCCGACATGCAGTACCTCTATTTTTGCGCGGATTATATTGTTTAAATCAACACAGGGCGGCGCGTTCCGCCGAGGAAGGTATATATATGAGTTTTTTACAAAGAATATCGCAATTTATGGCAGGGCGCTACGGCTTTGACACGCTCAACGGCTTTATGCTCGGGCTGGCGCTGGCGGTCGGCGTCGCCAACTGGTTCGTTTGGGCGCTGATTCCCAGCCTGATTCTTCACGGCGTCGAGCTGGTTTTGGTCGGCTTGGTCATCGCGCGTGCACTGTCGCGCAACATCAATATGCGCGCGCTGGAAAACCGCCGGTTCCGTTCTGTCTATGACCCGGTAAAGCGGTGGTTTCAGCTGCAAATCAAAAAGTTTAAGGAGCGCAAGGACTATAAATACCTTAAATGCCCCTACTGCAAGGCGCAGCTGCGCGTGCGCAATCAAAAGGGCGAGCACGGCGTGCGCTGTCCCAAGTGCAAAGACAGCTTTAAGGTAAAAATCTGACAGCGCGGCAAGCCTGAAAAAATCTTGACTTTTTATACTTTTGTGTTATACTGTTAAATACAAGGCAGAAAGCACGGTCTTTCGGAAAGGAGCCGGTTATGGCGAACGAAGAAATCATGCAGGAAATGGACAACGAAGGCACATTGATTACCCTGGAGGACGAAGAGGGTAATGAGGTGGAATTCGAGTTTCTGGACGTTGTAGAGTACGAGGGCGAGGAATATATCGTCCTGATTGAAAACGACGAGGAAGCCGACGAGGTTGTCATTCTCAAAATCAACCCCATCGACGAGGAAACCGAGGAATACACCAGCATTGAGGATGAGGAGCTGCTGGAAAAGCTCTTTGAAATCTTCAAGGAAAAATACGAAGGCGACATCGACTTCGCATAAATCGACCCCGTACGCGCGGAGCAGCCCCGGCTGCTCCTTTTTGTTTTATGGGGAAACGCTGCCGATGCGCAAAAAAATGTTGAAAACAGGGTTGGAATATGATACAATAAAATGAATATAGTCAATAATCTCTTATACCAATCTTCATTAAAAAGTAGAGTTTCTACTTTTTAATAGCGCCGTAGGCGCGTCAAGATTGTATAAGACGGCAATTGCGCTTTTGCGCAATTGGAAAACGCGCCAAGCG
>JBGUNW010000086.1:0-1846 GCA_045117555.1 Eubacteriales bacterium | reverse complement strand
TAACTATAATGCCGAAGCCGAACGGCGCGAAATTGAGCTGACTACCCACGACGGACAGGAATGCGATATCGTCATCAGCGGTTACCTGACCGTACAAGTCGGCAAGCACAAGGAAACCCTCGGCCCGGGCGACAGCATTTATTTCGACAGTAAAACTCCCCACGGCATGGTCGCCGCAAACGGCACGGACTGCGTTTTCTACGCGATCGTCCTCAACCCCTCCGGCGAGCCGATCCCCGAACTGGAAGCGCCCGGCACCGTGACCGAACAAGCGCCCGTGCGCCGCGACGATAAAGACCGCATCTGGCGCAACTACATTGACGTGGAAGAAAGCGAAACGGGTGCGCCCATTTCCATTAAATTTAAGAATACAGAGCATTTCAACTTTGCATTTGACCTTGTGGACACGCTGGCACGCCGCGACCCCGATAAGCTCGCCATGCTACACGTTTCGCGCGATAAAGTGGAGCGCCGCTTCACCTTCAACGATCTCAAACGCGCCTCGGCGCAATGCGCAAACTATTTCAAGGCCATGGGCATCAAGCGCGGCGACCGCGTCATGCTCGTGCTCAAACGGCACTATCAATTCTGGTTTGCCATGCTGGGGCTCAACAAGCTGGGCGCGATCGGCATTCCGGCGGTCAATCAGCTGCAATCGCACGATTTTGAATACCGTTTCAACGCCGCCGGCGTTTCGGCCATTCTTTGCACGGCGGACGGCGATACCGCGCACCAGGTGGATATTGCCGCCGCCAACTGCCCCGTTCTGCGTACCAAATTTTTGGTTGGCGGCGAGCGCGAGGGCTGGCGCAATTTTGACGAAGAATATCAACTTTACAGCGCCCACTACTACCGCACCGAGGACGCCCCCGGCGGCGACGACCCTATGCTGGCCTTCTTTACTTCCGGCACTTCGGGCTATCCCAAAATTACCCTCCATAATTATAAATACGCGCTGGGACATTTTCACACGGCAAAATATTGGCACACCGTCAACCCGGACGGTCTGCATTTCACCATTTCGGATACCGGCTGGGCCAAATCCATGTGGGGCAAGTTCTACGGCCAGTGGCTTTGTGAGGCGGCAACCTTTGTTTACGACTTTGACCGCTTTGATGCCGCCGATATTCTGCCCATGTTTGCAAAATACCATATCACCACCTTCTGCGCGCCGCCTACCATGCTGCGCATGATGATCCGCGAGGATATTTCCCATTACGATTTCTCCTCGGTGGAGCATATGACCACCGCGGGCGAGGCCCTCAACCCCGAAGTTTACCGCCAATTCGAGCGTTTGACCGGATTGCAGATTCACGAGGGCTTCGGGCAATCCGAAAGCACCATGATCATCGGAAACATGGTGGGTATGCCGCATAAGGTCGGCTCCATGGGCAAACCCGCGCCCATTTACGACGTGGAACTGGTGGACGCAAACGGCAAGCCGGTGAAAGAAAGCGAAACCGGCGAAATCGTCATCAATATCAAAAACGGTCTTCCCTGCGGGCTCTCGGTGGGCTATTACAACGACCCCGAAAAGACCGCCGAGGTCTGGCACGACGGCTATTACCACACTGGCGACACCGCCTGGCGCGACGAGGACGGATATTACTGGTATGTCGGCCGCGTGGACGACGTGATCAAGTCCTCGGGCTACCGCATTGGCCCGTTTGAGATTGAAAGCGTGATCATGGAGCTCCCCTACGTCCTTGAATGCGGCGTTTCCGCCGCGCCGGACGAGGTTCGCGGTCAGGTGGTCAAAGCGTCCATCGTTCTCACAAAGGGTACAAAACCCACCGAGGAACTGAAAAAAGAGATTCAGAACTACGTGAAAACGCACACCGCGCCT
>JBGUNW010000085.1:0-13291 GCA_045117555.1 Eubacteriales bacterium | reverse complement strand
TTATCGTAAAAGAGGTCCGAAAAAGCCGGAACGAGATAGTTATGCGCCGGCGTGTAGAGCTGAATGATTTTCAGAACGTGGCGGAGAGAATCGTTAATGCAAACGGTAGCTCCCGCCTGAATGGACACCAGAATTTCGCAAACCGCCTCGTAGGTGTGATTGAAAGGAAGCACGGCAAGCCCGCGCTCGTAAATGTGCGAAACCTGCAAACCGTAGTAGATTCCGCTGACGATATTGTGCTCCGAAAGCATGACCCCCTTGGCAACGCCGGTGGTTCCCGACGTGTAAACCAGGTATTTCAGCGCGTTTTCGTCGCTTTGGAGCGCGTCGTAGGCGGCGCGGTCGAGCGTGGCGCCCCGGGCGATCAACCCCTCGAAAGAGAGAAAATCCCCTTCGTCCTCGGCGCGGTCAAAACAAACGATTTTTTTTATCTTCGGTAGCTCGACGCGGCGGGCGGCAAAGATTTCTTCGTATTTTGCGGAGCAGAAAATCACTTCGCTGTCGCTGTCGTTCAACAGGTAAATCATCTGGTCGGCGGGCAGTTCCTTATCCAGCGGCACGAACACGCCTGCGCTCATCAGAACGGTAACGAACGTTTGGATCCACGGGTAGCTGTTCTCGCCCACGCAGGCAATATGCGACCGGCCAAACCCCAACGCGGTCAGCGCCGCGCCCAAATTTTTCGCGCTTTCGTAAAACGCGCGGGTGGTAACGCTGACGAGTTCGCCGCCTTTTTGAAATTGATAGGAAATATGCTCTGGGTGAGCCGCAACGGCAAGTTCCATCATCTCCCGAATCGAACGAATGGGGGGATTGTGCTTTTGCATTTTAAAATCTCCTTTTTCCGGGAAGAGTAAAACCGTTGCTCCGATAAGCGGGTCCCTCGCACAAGTCAACGGTTCTTTCTGCCTTTATTATAAAATCCGGCTCCGCGAAAGTCAATCTACGCCACTCTACTGACGCTCTACCGCTCGTTTTTACAGGTAAACCGACGGTAGAGTTCCTTTTTCGGCGCTTGCTGTGTACGTTTTCACAAAAATATCGTGCCGCGATCCGCCCTTTTTCGTCTTGTTTTTTCTTGACATTTAAAAAAGACTATGGTATAATATATTCTGTATAGTTTTTAAAAGCGGAAACGCTCCGCCGCCGTTTGACGCGGAGAACCGCAAAATTCAAGCAGAGGAAGGTACCCTACCATGAAATTTATCAACGTTGGCTTCGGAAACATGGTTTCGGCCGAGCGCGTGGTCGCCCTCGCCAACCCCGATTCCGCGCCGATCAAACGCCTGATCCAGGATTCCAAGGACGACGGCAGAGCCATTGACGTTACCTGCGGCCGCCGCACACGCTCGGTCATCATTACCGATTCGGATCACGTCATCCTCTCGGCCATTCAGACCGAAACCATTGCAAACCGGCTGGATAACACCTGTGAAGAGAGCGACGCCGACGAGGAAGAAGAGGAATAACGCCATGGAAAGAGGCCTTTTGCTGATCGTTTCCGGCCCTGCCGGAAGCGGAAAATCCACGGTGGACAATCTGCTTTGCAGCCGCCCCGAATTTGAACGCTCGGTTTCCTACACCACGCGCCCGCCGCGCGCGGGAGAAGTGAACGGCCGGGAATACAACTTCGTTTCGGAAGAGGAATTTCTCAAACTGGAAGCCGAAAACGCCTTGTTTGAATCCAACTGCTTTTGCGGCTACCATTACGGCTCGCCCCGCCGGCGCGCCGAAGAAGTGCTTGCCGAGGGCCGCAATTTCATTATGGAAATTGACGTGAACGGCGGCATGAATATGAAAAAAATCTACCCCGAAGCCGTGCTCATCATGCTGCTCCCGCCCTCCTATTCCGCCCAGGAAAAGCGCCTGCGCGGCAGAGGCACCGAGCCGGAGGAGAAAATTCTTGCCCGGCTGGCGCGCACCAAAGAGGAGCTGGAATTTTTGCCCCGGTACGACTACATCGTCTATAACCGCGACGACGGCGCCGCCGAAGCCGCCGAGGAAATTTGCGCCATCGTGCGCGCCGAGAAACGCTCAACCCGCCGCAACCCCAACGCAAAGAACGACTATCTTGCCAACTGAACGCAGGCAAAAAACAACCCTGTAAATTTTATCCAAAAGGAGATTTGAAACTATGCTGCACCCTACCATTGAAGAACTGACGCAAGGCAAATACAACCGCTACGAGCTGGCACTTGCCACCGCCCGGTGCGCGCGCCTGGTGACCGACGAGTACGTCCGCCAGCACGACGCCGCCGAACGGGCGCAAACCGGGAACAAAGAGACCGACCGCCCGATCAATACCATGATCGACCGCGAACTGCGCGACGAAAAAGCCGTCCAGGTGGCCGTTCGCCGGATCTACCGCGGCGAGTACGTGATTGACGAGAACGCCGAGGCGAACGCCGAAGAAAACGGCGCCGAATAATTTCTTCGTGGAAGTCGGAAAAAAACAAAAAAAACAGCCCTACCGCATTGCCGGCGTTTGCGTGCTCGGAAACCCGTTTTCCGAGGACGGGACCTACGATTACGGCATTCCGGAGGAAATGGGCGAGGCCGTTTACCCGGGGCGGTTTGTAACCGTCCCGTTCGGCATTGCAAACAAGTTTTGCACCGGGATCGTGATGGAAGTGCGGGATACCTCCGCGTACTCGCACCATAAGTTCATCCTCTCGCTCTATTCCGAGGAGGTCTCGCTCGGCGAAGAACAGCTCCGCCTTTGCGATTATATGCGCCTGCGGCTGATGTCCAATACCGAGCAGGCCGTGCGCTCGCTCCTGCCCGCCGCCGCTTTTCCGCGCCTGCGGGAATGGATTTCTCTTTCGCCGGACGCAGTCCCGCCGCCCGAAAGCACCATGCGGCTCGACCGCGCGCTTTACGACTTTCTCAAAGCCGAAAGCGAGGCCACGACCGAACAACTGCGCCGCAAATTCGATTTGCGGGTAGAGGCCTCTTTGCGCCGGATGGACAAGAACGGCTCCATTCGCCGCCGCACCGAACTGGTGGAAGCGCGCGAGGGCAACGTCCGCCGGCGGTGGGAGCTTGCCACGGCACCCGAAACCGCCGCCGTACTTGCCGAGGGTCGGGAGTGCCTTGGCGTTAAGCTCTCCTCTCAAAAGCAGCGGGAGGTCCTGCTTGCCATGCTGGAAGAGGAAGCCGCCATGACCACGGCCGAACTCTGCGAGCGCGCCGACGTTGGCGCCGGGGTGCTGAAAACTTTGGAAAAAAACGGCCTGATCCATTCGGTCGAATCGCGCGCTACGAGAAACCCCTATACCGAAATTCCCTTCGTGGGTCGAACGCCGACGGAACTGAATGAGGAACAGTCGGCCGCCGCGAAAAAGCTGGCCGAACTTGCCGATTCCGGCAAGCCAAAAGCCGCCCTGCTCTACGGCGTGACCGGCAGCGGAAAAACCCGCGTGATGACCGCTATGATCGACCGCGTGCTCGACAGCGGCCGCTCGGTCATTCTGCTCCTGCCCGAAATCGCGCTCACCCCGCAATCGGTTTCCATTTTCTGCTCCCGCTACGGCTCGCTCGTGGCGGTCATGCACTCCGGGCTTTCGCTTGGGGAACGGTTTGACGCCTACTGCCGCATCAAGCGCGGCGACGCCCGCGTGGTCATCGGTACGCGCTCTGCCGTCTTTGCGCCGGTGGTTAATCTGGGAGCCATTCTGATCGACGAGGAACAGGAACACACCTATAAATCCGACCGTGACCCCCGCTACCACGCCCGCGAGATCGCGCGCAGAAGATGCGCCTACAACAACGCCGTTATGGTGCTTTCCAGCGCAACGCCGCTGGTGGAAACCATGGAGAAAGCGCGGCGGGGCATTTATACCGAAATCCGCCTGACCGGGCGCGCCGGCGCCGCCGAACTACCCAAAACCGAGATCGTAGACCTGCGCGAGGAGGCAAAAAACGGCAACAACGCCGTCATCAGCGCCCGCCTTGCCGACGCGCTTGCCGAAACGCTGGAAAACGGCGCGCAGGCCATTCTTTTTCTCAACCGCCGCGGCTATAACCGCACGGTGACCTGCCGCAGCTGCGGAAAGCCCATTCTTTGCCCCAACTGCTCGGTGGCAATGACCTACCATACCTACCCCCTGACCTATAAAAAGGGGCAAATGCGGTGCCATTGGTGTGGCGCGCACCACCCGCTCCCCGAAAAATGCCCCAACTGCGGCAGCGAACATCTTGCCCATATCGGCTACGGCACCCAGCACGCCGAGGAGGAGCTGCACCGCCTGTTCCCCACGGCGCGCGTACTTCGGATGGACGCCGACACCACCTCGACCAAATCCGCCTACGAAAACCTGCTCGGCGCCTTCCGCCGCGGCGAGGCCGATATTCTGCTCGGCACCCAAATGGTGACAAAAGGGCACGATTTTCCCAACGTGACCCTCGTGGGCGTTCTGCAAGCCGATTCCTCGCTCTATCTTGACGATTACCGCGCCGGCGAACAGACCTTCGCCATGCTCACCCAGGTCATCGGCCGGGCCGGTCGCGGCGAACGCCCCGGACTTGCCATCATTCAAACCATGAACCCCGATCACGAGATCATCCGCCTTGCCTGCGAACAGGACTACGAGGGTTTTTTTCGCCGCGAAATGCAGCTGCGTAAACTGCTCTGCTTCCCGCCCTTCTGCGATATCGCCATGATCACGCTTTCCTGCGAATCCGAGCTGATGCTCTGGCGGGTGGCCACTCGCGTGATGGAGGATTTTCCCGTCCTGCGGCAAAAGTTTATGCCGAGCGAAGATCTGCTCGTTTACGGCCCGTTTGAAGCGCCGGTCTACCGGCTGGATAACCGCTATCGCGTTCGCGTCATCATCAAATGCCGCGTCAGCGATATGCTCAATCAGATCCTCTCGGAGCTTTTGGTGCGCGCGGCGGTCGGCAGCGATCATTCGGTGCGCGCCACGGTGGATTTCAACCCCAACGGCGTTTGAACACCCTCCAAAAAGATTTGAGCGATCCCCAAAAAAGAAAGGATTTTTTATGGCAAAACTGCAAATTTTGAAATACGGCGACGAAACTTTGCGCCGCGTCTGCCGCCCGGTAGATAAAATCACCCCCCGCATTCTCACCCTTTTGGACGACATGGCAGAAACCATGCGAGATGCCAACGGCTGCGGGCTTGCCGCGCCGCAGGTGGGCGTTTTGCGCCGCGTTGTGGTCGTAGAGGTGGAAGAAGGTCAGCTCATCGAGCTTATCAACCCTCGCATCATCGCCTTTTCGGGCACTCAATGCGAGGAGGAGGGCTGCCTTTCCCTGCCCGGCGAATGGGGCAAAACCACCCGCCCCGCCCATGTCACCGTGCGGGCGCTGAACCGCAACGGCGAGGAATTTGACGTGACCGGCAGCGGCCTGTTGGCCCGCGCCCTCTGCCACGAGATCGACCATCTGGACGGTAAACTGTTCATCGACCGCCTTGTAAAGGAATAATTTTTTGATCGTTACGGAGGCATTTATGCCCATTTCCCATACAGAAGAATCCGAATTTACCCCCTTGCGGTTTCCCTTGGGCGGACGAGGCGAACTTTGCGCTGTGCAGACCGACCGTTTCAAAACGTCCCGGCTCTCGCTCTTCACCGTCCTGCCGCAAACGCGCAAAACCGCTGTTCTCGCGCCGCTGATGTTGAACGTCCTGCGCCGCGGGTGCGAGGGGTACCCCAACCTTTTGGCCATTGACCGCCGCACCGACGAGCTTTGGGGTTCCTCGGTGCTGTTCCGCGATTTCCCCTACGGCGACCGCAAAATTTTGGGTCTGACGCTGGAATTTATCGACCCTTCCTATCTTCCGGGGCAAGAGACCGTTTTGCCCGGGCTTCTGGACCTGGTGCGGCGCGTCCTTTTTTGCCCGCTGACCGACGAAAACGGCCTGCTTCCCGCCGCCACCGTAGAGGATGAAAAACGCCTGCAATGCGACGAGATCGAATCGCTCGTCGCCTCCCCCCGTCGCTACGCCTACGAGCACGCCTCGTCCTTCTTTTTTGAGGGGCGACCCTGCGGCATTCCCGCCTACGGAAGCGTGGAAGAGACCCGCGCGGTGACCCCCGCCGAGCTGACCGATTTTTGGAAAGAATGGTGCGAAACCTCCTTTTTCTCCTTTTACTACGTGGGTGCCACCGCGCCCGAATCGGTTGCAAAAACCGTTTTGGAAAGCTTTCCCGCACTGTCGGTTGGCAAAACCGCCGCGCCTTCCTCTTTTTTGGATATCCTGCCGCCCAAACGCGCGGCGCGCGTAAAACGAAAAGAGGAAACGCTCGCCATCAGTCAAGGGCATCTGGTGCTCTTTTTCCACACCGACGGCGCGTTCTGGGGCGATGATCGCGTCCCGGCGATCGACCTCGCCAAAGAAATTTTAGGCGGCTCGCCCATCTCCCTGCTCTTTATGAACGTGCGCGAAAAACTTTCGCTTTGCTATTCGGTTGCGGCGTATTATCTCGGCACCCGCGGCGCACTGGTCGTTCGGTGCGCGCTGGACCCCGCCAATCGCGAAACCGCCGAGCGCGAGATCCTCTTTCAGATCGAACGCCTGAAAAAAGGAGATTTTTCGGACGCCGAACTGGAAGCCGCGCGCAAATCGCTTGAATTTTACTATCGCACCGTTTCGGATAACCCCGGCGCCATGGAGCAGGTGCTTTTGCGCCAAACCCTTTCGGCCGCCAAAGAATCGCCCGAACAGCTCGCCGCCGCCAACCGTGCGGTCACGCGCGAGGAGGTGGTGCGGGCGGCAAATCTGCTCTCTTTGGATACCGTCTACTTTTTATCCGGCGCGAAAGGGGGCGACGAAGAAGATGAAATTTGAATCCCCCGTCCTGCGCGAATCCTATGAAAAAATCGTCCACAAAAGCGGGTTGGAAATTTACGTTTTTCCCAAAAAAATGTCCACCGCTTTCGCCGCGCTGGCGGCACGGTTCGGCTCGATCGACCGCGCCTTCCGCGCCGGGGACGAAAAAAGCTTTACCACCGTTCCCGCCGGAACTGCGCACTATCTGGAACACAAACTGTTCGATAATCCCGAAGGGGTTGATCCCTTCGTCCGCTTTTCGGAGCTGGGCGCCGACCTGAACGCCTATACGAGCTACACCGTTACCTGCTACCATTTCAGCACGCCCGAGCCGCTCGCACCCGCGCTGGAAGAACTCTTCCGGCTGGTGTTGACGCCCTATTTCACCAAAGAATCGGTGGAGAAGGAGCGCGGCATTATTACCGAGGAGATCCGCTCCGGGCTGGATTCGCCCTCCGACCGTTGTTTGCAAAACGCCTTTGCGGGGCTTTACCACGCCTGCCCCGTGCGCGAGGAGATCGCCGGCAGTATTGATTCGATCAAAGAGATCACCGCCGAAACGCTTTATCGGTGTTATCAGACCTTTTATCAACCTTCCAACATGATCCTTTCGGTTTGCGGCAACGTGACCGCCGAAGAGGTGCTGGCGGTGGTTGACAAAATGCTCCCCGAAGCGCCGGCGGCAAAAACGATTTTCCGCGCGCCCATCGAGGAGCCGGAAACGGTGAAGGAAAGCCGCAAAACGGTGCGTATGCCGCTGGCAAAACCGCTGTTCTATCTGGCAACGAAGGACCCCGTCCTGCCCGCCGACCCCATGGCGCGCCTGCGGCGGGACGCGGCCTTCTCCCTGCTTTCGGATACGCTCTTTTCCAAATCCACCCCGTTCTATTCCAACCTGTTTGAGGCGGGATTGCTTACCCCTTCCTACTCGGCGGGGTATTCCGGCACCGACCGCTTTGCCTTGCATTCGGTTTGCGGCGAAAGCCCCAACCCCGAAGCGGTGGCCGACCGCGTGAAAAAAACGCTGGAAACCGCCGTTCAACAAGGGCTTGACCCGGCCGATTTCGAGCGTTCCCGGCGGTGCCTTGTTGCCGAGGAGATCCGCTCCTTCGATTCCACCGAGGAAATCGGCAACAATCTGCTGGACTGCGCCCTGGAAGGCGTAGACCTGTTTTCCTACCTGACCCTTCTGGAAGCGGTGACCGCCGAGGAATGCGCCGCACTGGCAAAGGATTTGCTCCTGCCCGGGCGCGTCTGCCTTTCAGCCGTGCTTCCCAAAGAGACCGAAACAAACTGATCTTTACCATTCGGGAGGTTTTTTATGAGCGAGCAAGTGGTTGTTTCCTTCCCCGGTCTGGGCATTGGCGAAACGGTTTTAAACCCCGTGGCCTTTACCCTGTTCGGCAAATTCGAGGTCCGCTGGTACGGCCTGTTTATCACGCTGGGAATGGTGCTGGCCTTCTTTTACGTCATCTGGCGCGGCAGGAAAAACGAGGGCATCAAGTCCGACGACGTGATCGACGTCGGCATGGTCGTCATCGTCCTTTCCATTGTCGGCGCGCGCCTTTACTACGTGCTTACCACGCTGGGCGAATACCATTCTTTCTACGACGTGATCGCCGTCTGGAACGGCGGACTCGGCATTTACGGCGGCGTGCTGGGCGGCGCTTTGGGCATTTTCATTGTTTGCAAGATCAAAAAGATCAACCTGCTCCGCTTCTACGACGCGGTCGTTCCCGCCGTCATCTTCGCGCAGGTGCTGGGGCGCTGGGGCAACTTTTTCAACGGCGAGGCCTACGGCTATCAGATCGTTGACGGCAGTTCGCGCTATTTCTTCTTTTTGAAAGAGTTTTCCGTTCCCGTTCCCTCCTTTTTGCGCATGGGGCTGTTGCCAAACGAGTTTTCCACCTCGCTCGCCTACGTGCATCCCACCTTCCTGTACGAGAGCGTTTGGAACCTTTGCGGCTTCATCCTGCTCAACCTGCTCTACCGCAAAAAGAAATTCAACGGGCAAATCCTGCTTTCCTACCTTGCCTGGTACGGCTTTGGCAGAATGTTCATCGAGGGGCTGCGCACCGATTCGCTCTATATCTTCAAGGGCATTTTCGGCACCGACGGCGTGCGTATTTCCCAACTGGTGGGGTTGCTCTGTTTCCTCATCGGCGCCGCGCTGCTCATCTTCATTCCCGTTTACCGCAAAAAGCACCCGCGGTTTGCCGCCTATGAAAAACCGAGCCCGGAAACCGGAGCGCCGGCAGAAGCTCCCGAAAAATCCGAAACGCCCGAAGAACCCATGCGCGAGGAAAACGCCGAGCCGGTGGTAGAGGAACCGCTCGATTCCAACGAAAAGCTCCCCTTTGAGGATACCGTTGCCGAGCAAATGTTTGCCCGGCGGGAGGACGAAGAGCCGGGGCCGGAACCGGAAGCACCGGCCGCTCCCGAGCCCGAAGAACCCGCGGCGGAAATGGCAAATTCTACCGAAAAAACCAATCCGGCACAAGGTGAAAGCCCCGTAGAAGAAAACAACGCCGTACCAACCGAGCCAAGAGAATTGGAACCGGCGCAGCCGGCGGCCAAACCCCGCCGCAAGCCCACAAACCAACGCGGCACGGTGACCTTGCCCGGCAAAAAGAAAAAACCGGCCAAGAAAACGCCGGTAGCGAAAAGAGGATCCGACCATGCAGATCATTGACGGAAAAGCAACCTCGGCCGCCATTCGCCAGGAACTGCGCGAGCAAACAGCGGCCTTTGTAAAAAACAACGGATTTGCGCCGGGACTGGCGGTCATTCTGGTGGGCGAAGACCCCGCCTCGCAGGTCTACGTGCGCAACAAGGCGCTCGCCTGCGACGAAGTTGGTTTTTATTCCGAAGTCCACCGCCTGCCCGAAAACACCAAACAGGAAGAGCTTTTCGCCCTGATCGACCGGTTGAACGCCGACGATAAAATCCACGGCATTCTCGTCCAGCTCCCCCTGCCCAAACACCTGGACGAGGGAGAGCTGCTCCTGCGCATCTCCCCCGAAAAGGACGTGGATAGCTTTCACCCCTACAATGTGGGCAAGCTGACCATCGGCAACCCCGCCTTTCTGCCCTGCACTCCCGCGGGCATTATGGAACTGCTCAACCGCTACGGCATTGACCCCGACGGCAAGCGTTGCGTGGTGGTTGGGCGGAGCAACATCGTCGGCAAACCCTTGGCTCTGTTGCTCATGGCGGCAAACGGGACCGTTACGGTTTGCCATCGCCACACCGCAAACACCGAGGCCCTGACCCGCGAGGCCGACATTCTGGTTTCGGCCGTGGGGCGCGCGCATTTCGTAACGCCCGATATGGTCAAGGAGGGCGCCGTGGTGATCGACGTTGGAATGAACCGCGACGAGAACGGCAAGCTCTGCGGCGACGTGGATTTTGAAGCCGTCGCTCCCAAATGCTCCTACATTACCCCCGTTCCCGGCGGCGTTGGCCCCATGACCATTACCATGTTGCTCAAAAACACCCTCAAAAGCGCCGAAATGAAAGCGCAAAAGCAAAAACGCTGATTCTTATTACCCTTTGGGAAAGGAAATAAAAACACCATGAAAAACACCGAAAAAACAATGGAAAAAATCGTTGCCCTTTGCAAGGGCAGGGGCTTCGTTTTCCCCGGCTCCGAAATTTACGGCGGCCTTGCCAACTCCTGGGACTACGGTCCCTTGGGCGTGGAGTTCAAAAACAACGTCAAACGCGCCTGGTGGAAAAAATTCGTGCAGGAGAGCCGCTATAACGTGGGTTTGGACAGCGCCATCATCATGAATCCGCAAACCTGGGTGGCTTCCGGCCACGTGGGCGGATTTTCCGACCCGCTGATGGATTGCAAATCCTGCCATACCCGCCATCGCGCCGACAAATTGATCGAGGATTACGCCGCGGAAAAAGGCCTTGCCGATGTTAAGCCCGAATCCTGGACGTTCGAGCAAATGGCGGACTTTATCAAAAAAAATCAAATCCCCTGCCCGGATTGCGGCAAGTGCGATTTTACCGATATTAAAAAGTTCAACCTGATGTTCAAAACCTTCATCGGCGTCACCGAGGATTCCTCCTCCACCGTGTATCTGCGCCCCGAAACCGCGCAGGGCATTTTCGTCAACTTCCCCGCCGCCCAGCGCACCACCCGCCGCAAGCTCCCCTTCGGCGTAGCGCAGATCGGCAAATCCTTTCGCAACGAGATCACGCCCGGCAACTTCATTTTCCGCATTCGTGAGTTTGAGCAAATGGAGCTGGAATTTTTCTGCCAACCCGGCACCGACCTGGAATGGTTCGCCTACTGGAAGGACTACTGCCACAAGTTCCTTTTGAACCTCGGCCTGCGCGACGAAAACCTGCGCCTGCGCGACCACGACCCCGAAGAGCTTGCCTTTTACTCCAAGGCGACCACCGATTTTGAGTTCCTCTTCCCCTTCGGCTGGGGCGAGCTTTGGGGCATTGCCGACCGCACCGACTACGACCTGGGTCAGCACCAGAAGTTCAGCGGCAAGGATTTGACCTATTTTGACCAGGAAAAGAACGAGCATTATATCCCCTACGTCATCGAGCCCTCGCTGGGTGCCGACCGCGTAGCCCTCGCCTTCCTTGTGGACGCTTACGACGAAGAGGTGATTGACGCCGAGAAGAACGACATTCGCACCGTGCTCCACCTGCACCCGGCGCTCGCGCCCTACAAAGCGGCAATTCTGCCCCTTTCCAAAAAGCTCTCCGACAAGGCGACCGAGATTTACGAGGAGCTTTCCAAATATTTTATGGTGGATTACGACGAAACCGGCTCGATCGGCAAACGCTACCGCCGCGAGGACGAGATCGGCACGCCGCTTTGCATTACCGTGGACTTTGAAACGGTGGGCGACGAGGAAAAAGCCGCCGACAACTGCGTCACCGTCCGCGACCGCGACACCATGGAGCAGGTCCGCATTCCGATCGCCGAACTCAAATCCTATATCGAACAAAAAATCGCGTTCTGACGCGCGTTGAATAAAAAATATCCACCGCGCCTGCGCGGTGGATAAGTTTATAAGGTTCGCGCAAAGCGCGAAAAAAGACCTTGGGACGTTGTCCCAAACCCTACCGGCTTTTTTAGAAAAAAGCCGGGCAAAAAACTTTTTCTCCTCCCCTGTTGGTAAAGTTCTTTTAGAGGGTGAGGGTGCCGGGGGGGGGGGAATTTTATTTAAAAAAAATCGCCCCCCGCCCCCGGCAAATCCTCACTCGTTCAGCGCCATTTCCAATACTGTTTTCACCGCTTCTCTGCGGACTTCGTCGCGGGTGGCGTTTGGCAGGAAAATGCGTTTCCAAATTGTTTTTTCCTTGGTTGCCAAGCCGAGGTACACCGTTCCTACGGGATCTTTTTCGGTCCCGCCGCGGGGGCCTGCGTAGCCGGTTGCCGAAACGGCAAGATCGGTTGCAAACAGCCCTCTCGCGCCCTCGGCCATTGCCACGGCGCACTCGGCGCTCACGGCGCTATGCGCGCGCAAAATCTCCTCCGAAACGCCCAGCACGCGGTGCTTGACGTCCTCGGTGTAGCTCACGCACCCGCCTGCAAGCACCGCGGAAGACCCCGGAATATCGGTAACGGCCGCCGCAATCAGCCCCCCAGTGCAGGATTCGGCGGTGGAAATCGTCCATCCCTTCGCCGTCAATTCGCACACCAGCCGCGCGGCAAGGGCGCGGATCTCATTCTTTGTTTCCATTCTTTTTTCCTTTGTTCCCGCTTTTTTCGGGCGGGATCATGTGTACGTCCACCTGCGGGAACGGGATTTGAATTCCCTCCTCGGCAAAGCGGCTGTTCATCTGTTCCATCAGGTCAAAATTGACCGTCCAGTAATCGTCTTTTTTCGTCCAAACGCGCAAAATCACATTGAGCGCGCTCGCCTCGTACGATTTCAGCTTGGCTGTCGGCGCGGGGTCTTTCAACACCAGCTCGTGCGCCGCGGCAGTTTCCAATAACGTGCGCCGCACCAGCTCCAAATCGGTGCCGTACGCCACCGAAAACGAAAGCTCCAACCGGCGCGTATCGTGCGCCGAATAGTTGACCACCGACTGCGCCATCACCGTTCCGTTGGGGATGGTCACGTTTTTGTTATCCGGCGTTTTCAACGTGGTGTAAAAAACGCCAATGTCGGTCACCGTTCCGGAGTTCCCCGCAACCTCAACGTAATCGTCCAGGCGGAAGGGGTGGAAAATGAGGATCATCAGTCCGCCGGCAAAGTTGGAAAGCGCCCCCTGCATGGCAAGCCCGATGGCCGCGCCTACCGAGGCAAGCACCGCTACCATGGAGGACATGGGAATGCCCAGTATGCCCACGATACTCAAAATGAGCAAAACGTTGAGCGCGATTTTGACGAACGAAAGCAAAAAATGCTCGGCGCCGTCCTCCATTTTTTGAATCAATTTGCTCTTTCGCAGCATCCGCATGACCAAACGGATGACCAGTTTTCCGACGATCAGCAGAACCAAAGCCAGCACAAT
>JBGUNW010000084.1:0-12058 GCA_045117555.1 Eubacteriales bacterium | reverse complement strand
ATTTCTACTATATCAACTTTACTGTTCCCGGCAAGGGTGATATTCCGGTTTACGAAGGCACTGCAACGCCTACCGGTGAAGCAACCGAAGTGACGGCTGCCGAAATGTACAACCTGACCACCGCGGCGTTCTCGGATTCCTCCAAGTGGAATGTTGGCACCGGACACAACCCCTGCCCGGCAGGCATCGTTTCCACCTTTGGCGCAGTTCCCGAATCTCTGACGGTTGACCCGATGCAGTTCATTACCGAAATTGAGATCGGCTCGGTTGCCGAGTTCCTCGCCTTCCGCGATAGCGTCAACAGCGGCACCACCTATTCGGGCAAGACCGTGTTGCTGACGGCCGACATCGACCTTGACGGCGAAGATTGGGTTGGCATTGGCAGCCGCAACACGGGCGACACCGTGTTCTCCGGCACGTTTGACGGCCAGGGCCACACCATCAGCAACCTGACGGTTGCCGCCGCAACCACCGAAACCGGCGCACTCTTCGGCCAGGCCGGCAACGCCACCATTCAGAACTTCACCTTGACCGGTACGATCAATGTCTCCGGCAACGCGAACTTTATGGGCTCCGTTATCAACTGCGTTTACGGAAACTCCACGCTGCGCAACGTTCGCTCCCTGGTGAACTTTAAGCCGGCGGCTGAAGGTCAGCAATTCTTCTATTGCGGCGGTTTGATCGGCTTTATTCACAACTCCAAAAACACCAACCTGACCATTGACGGCTGCGAATATGGCGGCAACATCAATACCAGTGGTCAGACCAACAGTGTTGCAGGTATCCTCGGCTACACCGGCTGGGGCAACTCCGGCGTTACCAAAACCGTTACCATTACCAACACCCTCTTCACCGGCTCCATCAACTTCAACGATTCCCAGTACTATGAAAACAATGCGGGATTCATTGGATATGTGCACAGAGCGGATGACGGCGGAACCATTACCGTCAACATTTCCGACTCCTACTCCGCCGGCAGACTGTATTTCACCCGCAGCACGGCATGGACCGCTGCAAACAACTACAAGAGTGCGCAACTCATTGGTCAAGTGAAAGCAGGCGTAACCTTGAACATTGACTCCACCGTGGTTTACAAGGAAGCTTACCTTTACACCCAGGTGGAAAACGAAAAGCCGGTTGAAAGCTCCAAGGTTGTCCTTGGTGAAATCGGTTTGTACGGAAGCGAATACAGTTACGACACCCCCGCAGTAGTTGCCAGCATGGACGTTACCTTTGGCAAGCGCGACGTGGATGACCTATACAAGGGCATTCGCTTCACCGCAACCTTCACCAACGTCGGTGCCTGCACCGGCGGCGGAACCGCAAGCGCAAACTTCGGTATCTTCCTGATGACCAGAGAAACCTACGAGATCCTGGGCGGCGCAGCCGTTACCAAGAGCCAGCTCGTAGATAACAACTCCGTGGTTCAGGTCAAGGCAACCAAGTTCCAGAACAACAAGTCCAGCTACGTTGTCAACGCCGTGGTCTTCAACCTGAACACCGCTACTCGTCAGGCAACCGAACTGGTAGCCATTGCCTATGCAGGCAGTGATCTCGGCACCGCCGCAAGCACCACCTACAACGAAGTCTTTAATTAATAGGAAGGAGAAGATGCAATTATGAAAACATTGAAAACGTATCAAGCTCCTGAAATCCTGGTGTTTCCCGTTGACTGCATGGATCTGTTGACCGTTTCTTCGGACAACGACACAGAATGGGATCCCATTTGGAACGGCATTATCAGCTGAGGAGGAACAGGAAAATGAAAAAGATATTCAGTATTTTGCTCGTTCTTGCCATGCTGCTTGCCGCGCTCGTCATTCCCGTTGCAGCTGATGGTGAGCAGGTTCCCGAAGTCCTCGGTGCGTCTATTCGCACCGGGGGGGAACAGGGGCTTCGTTTTATCGGCCGCATTAAAAAAGACGGCGACATTACCCTGACCTTTGGCGAAGAAGCCAACTTCGGATTTATCATCATTCCCGAATCCTCTACCGACGGCTCTGCCATTGATAAGGACACCCAGTATGCAAAAACGGTCAAAGCCGTAAATTTGCTGGGTTCGGGAATCGTTGAGGCCGCCGGCCTTACCTACGACGACGATTACTACTATTTCTCGGTTGTCCAAAAGGGCATTCCCGCAAACTTTTACACCACGCAATTGGTTGTAAAGGCGTACGTTGATAACGGCGGTACCTACATTTACTCCAACAACCCCACAAAAGAAAAACGTTCTATCCAATATGTTGCGCAAGAGCTTGTAAACGGCGGCGATGAAAACCCCGCTTATGCTGCCATTCTGACAACGGCGGCTGCCGAGGGCTCGGATATTTACGTCAACGCCGATCGGTTCTCCGTTTTGGAAATCTATCCCGCATACCCGGATTGCATTGCGCGCGATAATTTGTACACCGTATCCGTTTCGCAGGGCCTTACGACCGAGCCGTTGCTCGTTTACAACCAAACGGCTTCTTATTCGCACATCACTCCCACCGACACCACCTCCCGTGCGCTGGCCGCTATGGACTCCAACCGCCGTTTCTGCGAATTTGCATTCGCGTACGATTCGGTAACGGTGAACATCAAGGTCAACAAAAATTTCAACTCCTATGTTGTCAGCCCCACTTCCAAGGGCTTTGCTTCCACTTATAATAACGGCGTCATTTCGGTCACGCTTGAAAAGCCCGAGCAGTTCGTGGTCATTCTGGACGACGACTATAACACCGCGCTTTCCGTGTTTGCCGACACTCCCGAATACGACGTTCCCCAAAAGGGCGCTTCGAACGTGGTCTACGTGGAAGGCGACAGCGTGATCACCCTTCCCGAAAGCCAGCCGGAGCTGGTCACCTACGCCGGCCCCAACAACGAGATTATGGTGATCAAAGGGCACAAAACCAAAGTTTATATTGCCCCCGGCGCAGTGCTGAAAAAGGGTATTTTCTGTTCCCGTACGGAAGATGGCGGCTATGCTGCCAAAATTTACGGCCGCGGCGCAGTGCTGGATCCTTATTCGGATTACACCACCTCCGACGCAACGGTTGCAGTTAGCCTGACCGACTACTTTGGTACGGAAAATAAATCTTACAGCGCGCTCAAAGCGGTCATCAACTGCTATCAGTTCAGCTGCGAGCTGAAAGACATCAAGGTTTTGGACGCCCGCCGCTTCAACATTCTGTTTGCGCAGGCCGGTTGCTCGGCGGATAACGTGAAGATTCTTTCCACCGAAATGTCCACCGACGGCTTTATGACCTCGCAGAACGTGACCGTAAAGAACTGCTTCGTTTACAACGGCGATAACTCGCTGGTTATGGGCGGCGGTTCCAAAACGGATGGCGGCGAGTATAACAACACCTTTGAGAACATTACCATCGGCACCACCTGCGCGGCGGTTTACCCGCAGTATAGCTTTATCGGCTCGCTGAAAGACATTTACGTCTTCCGTGCCGACGATAACCTCATCAACGTCCACGAGGACAACTCCGGTGCCATGGAAATGACCATTGACGGCCTTGACGCGCTCGACTGCGTCAAAGTCCCGCTCATCTTCGGCGATAACGGCGGCAACGGTTCGGCTGAAAAAGTTTTCAACATTAAGAACCTAGTCACCCGCTACACCACCGGCTCGGCAGGGTCCTTTACGCCCGGCACCTACGCCAGCCAGAATAACGCTTTGGAATGCGGCTCTTCCGGCTATATCTTCAACTTTACCAACCTGTGCGTTGGCGGCCACCGCATCGGCCCGGATAACGACGGTTCTTCCATCAAAGTCGGCTCGGCTTATCATGGCGCAAATACCACTGGCGGCAACACCACCTCGGGTATGACGTTGAACTTTGCTTATGATAGTACCGATATGCCCGCGCACACCAGCGTTCCAGCAAACAACACCGCCAAATATACCGGCGGTGCCGATTACGTTGCCGGCCCGACGCGCGGCTGGACCGAAGCCAAGTCCTATGACTGCCAGGTGAAGTGGAATGGCGGAACCTCCTATACCGTTTCCGAAAACAAGGACACCGGCAAATGGGGCTTCTCGCTTGATTTGACCGAAATTATGCGTACTCACGGCGCAGGCACCTACTCGGTGACTATTGATCTGAGCAAGGCTATGACGATGTATCTGATCAAGTGCGGCAACACGACCAACGCGTTCACGAAGACTACTTACGGCGGTAAAGCCAGTAGGACCATCAGCGTAACGGTTACCGCAGAGGATATCCGGGATAACACCTACCATATCCTGATTTACGCCGGCAGTGCTTCGGTAAATACCTTTACGATGAACAGTTTCTCGATTTCGGTTCCGAACAGCTGATTGTTGTAAATCAAAAAATAAAATTAAAGGAATACTCACCGTAAATTTCGTTTCCGGGGCGGCTTTGCCGCCCCGGTTTTTTGATTCGTGGAAATTTTGCAGGGGACAAGAGATTTTTCCGAAAAAAATGCCTTCCGCCCCTGCGCCCCACCCGACAAAAGAACCTTTAAAATTGGAGAAAAATCTTGCGAATTTTCAAAATTGTGATATAATAGATAAGGAAAGGAAAAGGGAAAGGGGGAAAACAGGCATGAAAGGCATTATTTTTGATATTAAAGAGTTTGCTTTAAACGACGGCGCGGGCATTCGCACCACCGTTTTTTTCAAGGGTTGCCCCCTGCGCTGCGCCTGGTGCCATAACCCCGAAGGGCTTGACCCCAAACCCGAGCTTTACGTCAAGCAAAACGGGTGTCTGCATTGCGGCCTTTGCGAAAGGCCCTGTACCCACCCCGAATGCCAACCGTTCGGGCGCTGCTTGCATATCTGCCCCAAAAATCTCGTTATCGTAAAGGGCGAAGAATGGGAAGCCGGCGATCTTGCCGCGCGTCTTTTGCGCGGCGACGAGCTTTTGCTGTCGTCAGGCGGCGGGGTCACGCTATCGGGCGGCGAACCGCTTTTGCAAGCCGATTTTGCCTGCGAGCTGCTCGATTTGTTAAAGGGCAAGGTTCACCTTGCCATTGAAACCTCCGGCTATGCCAATGCCGAAACCTTTCAAAAGGTGGTTTCCCGGTGCGATTTCGTTTATATGGACCTGAAACTTGCCGATCCCATCGCACACAAACAATGGACAGGCGTTTCCAACGAAAAAATTTTGCAAAACGCGGCATGGCTCAAAAAAAGCGGTATTTCGCACACCTTCCGCACTCCGCTCATTCCGAATATCGTGGATACTCCCGAAAACCTTGCCGCAATAGCCGAAATTGTTGGCCAAAGCCCGTGGGAACAACTGCCCAACAACCCTCTTGCCCCCGCCAAATACAAAAGCGTCGGGCGGGAATGGAAACTATAAAAAAAGCCCCTGCCGGCAGGCAAGGGCTTTTTGTTTTGCATTATTCCTCGGCGGAGAAATTTTGCTCTTCAATGGCAGATGGTACGGGCTTTTCAAGTATTTCCGGCTTCTTTTTCTTAAATACCAGCAGTTTTCCAATGGGGAAATTGATTGCGGTAACAAGAAAGACCGAGATCACAATGGTCATATTATCGGCCGTCATGGGAATGCCGTTCTCGCCAAACAGCAAAAAGGTTTTGTAGCCCGCGCCCTGCATGGCCACCGGCAGACCGACGGCAAGCAGCAGCTCCAAAAAGTAGCACAGGATACGGGAGATAAAAAAGGTTAAAAACTGCCGGCCAATCGGTTTCCAGCCCCACTCTTTGTTGCGAAAAACGATGAATTTGTAGGGCATGAACGAGAAAAGCAACCCCGCAACCCAGCCGATTGACTGCGCGATCGAACGCAAAACCGAGCTTCCGCCAACCATGGCAAGATCGGTGGATTCCAGGTCCAATCCGTAAATCTGCGCAAAAATATTCAAAATTGCCAAGCGGGTGCCGTAGGCAACAAAGGCCGTTGCAAGGCCTACCAGCGAGTAGGCGATAAACTGCCAGAAACCGCCCCAAACCTTTCGCATTTTCGTTGTCATTTCTGCTCGACCCGGAAGGTGGTTCCGTCCTTTGTATCAATCAGCGTAATGCCGCGCGCGGCAAGTTCGGCGCGAATGCGGTCGGCTTCGGCATAATTTTTTGCGGCCTTTGCGGCACGGCGCGCCTCAATTTTTTCCAAAATTTCGCGCGTCAGATCGTCGTTGCCGGCGGGCGTTGTTTCCGCCTTTTCGCCTTCCAACAATCCCAGCTGCAAAACGCGGTCAAAATCGGCTAGCAGAGCGCGTTTGGTGGCGCCGGTGGTTTGCAGTTTGAGAACGTCGTAAACGGCGGTTACGGCCAGCGAGGTATTCAAATCGTTGTCCAGCGCCTTGCAAAACGCCGCTTTCTGCGCGTCAAACACCGCCCGGTCAACCGCGCCTTCCCGGGGGATCTGACCGATTTTTGCCATCAGCTTTTCGTAGGCGGTTTTGGCGTTGCCCAAATTCTCGTAAGAGAAAACGAGCGATTTGCGGTAGTGCGATTGCAGGCAGAAGAAGCGGTAAACGAGCGGGGAGTATCCCTTTTCTTCCAAAAGCGAAAGAGTCAAAAATTCGCCGCTGGACTTGCTCATTTTGCCCGACGTGGTGTTGAGATGAAGCACGTGGAACCAGAAATTGCACCATTTATGGCCGAGAAAGGCCTCGGATTGGGCAATTTCGTTGGTGTGGTGGGGGAAGGCGTTGTCAATGCCGCCACAGTGAATATCCAGCCGCTCGCCGAGATATTTCATACTGATGCAGGAGCATTCGATATGCCAGCCGGGGTACCCGACGCCCCAGGGGCTATCCCATTTCAGCTCCTGGTCGTCAAATTTGGATTTGGTAAACCAAAGCACGAAATCGGCCTTGTTTTTCTTGTTGCCGTCTTCCTCCACGCCTTCGCGCACACCAACGGCAAGATCCTCTTCCTCAAAATTGTGAAAGACGTAGTATTGTTTCAGTTTGGACGTGTCAAAATACACGTTTCCGCCGGCAAGGTAGGCGTAGCCCTTTTTCAGAAGCTCCTCGATCACGCGGATAAAATCGTCTATGCAGCCGGTTGCCGGCTGCACCACTTCGGGGCGGCGGATGCGGAGTTTTTCGCAATCTTCAAAAAAGCGGTCGGTGTAAAATTTTGCAATTTCCATCACCGTTTTATGCTCGCGTTTTGCGCCTTTGAGCATTTTATCTTCGCCGGTGTCGGCGTCGGACGTCAGGTGTCCCACGTCGGTAATATTCATCACGCGGGTCACATCGTAGCCCGAGTAGCGCAGGTAGCGGTCAAGAATATCCTCCATTAAGTAGGTGCGCAGGTTTCCGATATGCGCGAAATGGTAGACCGTGGGGCCGCAAGTGTACATACTCACCTTTCCCGGCTCGTTGGGTACAAACTCTTCCTTTTGGTGGGAGAGAGAATTGTATAAAAGCATTTCAGAAATTCCTTTCGTTCAGGACTTTTTTTGGGTTTTCTTTTTGGCAACCGAAAAGCCGAATTTGCCAAGGCGACGGCCAAGCTCGTAGTAGTCGCCGTGGGCATAGGCAACCAGTTTTGCGCGGTCGATACATAGCTTTCCCTCGGCGTCGAGCAGAGCTTCGTCCGCGTCCACCGCAACAATATCGGCAAGGAACATGGTATGGGAGCCAAGCTCGATCGTATCGGTCACGCGGCATTCCAAAGAGAGCGGACATTCGGCAATGAGCGGCGCGGCAATTACACTTGCCGGCTCCGGCGTCAGCCCGCAGCGGGCGAATTTATCCACTTTTGCGCCGGTGTAAACACCGCACCAGTCGGCGGCGCGAACCAGCGATTCGGGCGTGAGGTTGATGGCAAACTCGCGGGACTCCATAATCATTTGATAGGAGTGCCGGGTGGGGCGCACCGAAATATATGTTTTGGGCGGTTGACTGTTCAAAATTCCCGTCCACGCAATGGTAATAATGTTCTTTTCCTCGCCGCGGGCGCAGGTCACCATTGCAGCCGGAACGGGCGAGAGCAGGGCGCTGCCCTTCCAGTGTATTTTCGCCATAGGAACGCTCCTTTTTCAAAAGCACATATTTAGTATATTGTAGCACATTCTCCCGGATTTGTCAAGAATGAAAAAAGTTTGGCAAAGCCCGACCGGCGAAAATCGAATAATCACGTAAAAAATCGCTTTAATGTCAAAATTGTGCTAAATAATTTAAAAAAGTTTGTATATCATTTTCGCTAAAAAAATGCTATAATAAACATGGAATATGATACAATATTCTGAAAATTTCTATGGAGGAAGAAAAAATGAAAAAAGTGCTCGTAGTTTTAATGGCGCTGGCTATGGTTGTTTCCATGCTTGCCGCCTTCCCGTTTGCCGTTTCGGCCGACGAAACTCCCGTTTGGAGCGGGAAAGCAAATATCAAATGGTATTTGGACGCGTTGGAAGGCGATCCCAATGCAAAGGATTTCCACCTGTCCACGGCGGAGGACCTTGCCGGTCTTTCCTATCTGGTAAACGCTTATTTTTCGGGAGATAAAATCCCGGGTTCTTACAAAGGCGTTTGGTACGACAAAACCACCGGTGAAGTACTTGGTTTTGCTCCTACCAACGTTCAGGGCGGCTACCGCTATGATTATGAAAAACTCGGCTTTTACGTTCCCCGCGCCGAAGGAAAGCTTAACGCTGTGGGAGAAACCGTTTGCATTACCAAAAACGACGGTGAATACGTTCCCGAAATGGATGAGGAATATGAAAATACCCTGGATAATTCCGCAGTGATCCTTGGCGTTGATTTCCAATACAAGAACATCTATCTGGACGCCGATATCGTAATAAACGAGGGCGATAGTTCCACCTGGGGCGAAACCGCTCCCGCCAACGTTTGGATGCCGATCGGCGGCGGCCGTAATAGTACAGATGCGGAAGTTCCCGGTTTCAACGGTTCGTTTTACGGCCAGGGCCACACCATTCGCGGCCTGTATTTCAGCGATTCCGAAAGTTACTATGTAGGCCTGTTTGGCAAGCTTTCCACCGGTACCTCGGTTTCCGTTTGGGACTTGGTAATTGAGGATTGCTATTTCTCCGGCGTTACCATGCTTGCCGGACTTTCCGGAAGACACAGCGGCCCGGTATCGCTTTATAACGTACACGTGAAAAACGTGCAGGTCTACGCTTCCGGCAGCAACGCCGGTGGTATGGTCGGTTCGGTTCACGGCGGTTCTTTGCTGCTCGACCAATGCAGTGCCGTGGACGTTCACGTAGAGGCAATGCATACCGTTGCCGCAATGGTTGCAAGTTTGAACTTCCAAAGCCTGTTGGCAAGCGACTGTCTGATCACCGGCTATGTAAGAGCGTATGAAGTTACCGACGGCGAAGGCAACGTCTCCGGCGGTTGGGACGTTGGTGCTCTTTCCGGCCGCGTTGCCCAAGCAACGTTGAACGTTTCCAACCTGATCTCGGTAGTCACGGTGGTTCAGGAAGCCACCGAACCCTCCGTAGCTTACTCCGCTGCCTGCGGTTTGATCTGGGGTGCGGAAGCAAGAGGCCAGGAGGGGAAAGCTTCTGCGAACATAGAAGGTTGCTATTACGTGTCCGATTTTCAGGCAAGCGGCGAAATTGCGGAGTTCCCGTTGGCAAATCAGGTTACGAAGAGCCAGCTTACCGGCAAAGCGCCCAAGCAATACGTAGAAGGTTTTGACTTTGAAGAGGTTTGGGATTACGGCGCGGCAGGCGAGCTTCCGTTTTTGAGAAATGCCGGCAAATCCATTGATGAAGACCCCGGCGACGATCCCGGCGACGATCCCGTGGATCCCAACGCGCATCAGTTCACCAACGATACATGGGTAAGAGAAAAAGCCGCAACCTGCGATACCGACGGCGTGAAGGCACACTATCATTGCCCGCACTGCGGCAAGGATTTTGACCGCGAAGGCAACGAGCTGACCGATCTTGCAATTCCGGCGCTCGGCCACACCTACGGCAACTTGATTCCCGAAAAGGCAGCCACCGCCGATGCGGAAGGCGAAAAAGCACACTATGAGTGTTCCACCTGCCACAAGCTCTTTGATGAAAATAAAAATCCCGTTACCAAAGCCGACATCACCATTCCGAAAACCGAAAAGAAGGGCTGCTTCGGCGTCATCGCCGGCGTACCGTTCATTGCGGTGGTCGTATTCGGCGCGGCTCTGGCAATGAGAAAAAAGGAAGACGAAAACAAATAAGCGCAACTCTGAACGATTGGAATAAGGAGAAAACGAAATGAAAAAATTATTGGTTTTGTTCCTGGCGCTTATCATGGTGCTCGGTGTTTTGGCGGCCTGCGGGCCGAAGCAAAACGGCCCAAGCGACCCGTCGGGCGAACAGCAATACGACGAGGAAGCGCCGCTTCCCAGAACCACCTATAACGGTAAGACCTACACGGTGCTGTACCGTCAAGGTCAACAATACGAGGAAGAATGGATTTCGGATGAAACCCGCAAGGGCGACGTGATCAACGACGCGATCGCAAGCCGCAACCAGGCCGTGATCGACCGCTATGGCATTACGCTGGACTATGAAAGCGGCAAGGTTTCTGCCGAGAGCTTTGAAGACGATTTCTGGGCCAAGGTTACCACCAACCGCACCGACGATATTTACCAGCTTCTTGCCGGGTATACTTATCGTTTGGCAAAGGTTTCGGTGCAGGGCTACTGCCTGAACTGGCTCAACCCGGAGCAGATCCCGGTGGTTGACACCACCGCCGAGTGGTGGGACGGCGATTTCATTCAGGCGGCAAGATACAACGGCTGCACCTACATTGCAACCGGCCCGCTCTCCCTGACCGATATGTATTCCTCGGCCTGCATTTTCTTCAACAAAGATTTGCTCAATCAATACAAGGGTCCGAACGCGACCGATGAACTCTTTGAGCTGGTTCAAAACGGCGGCTGGACGCTGGATAAGCTGATTGAATACGCCAAGGATTGCACCGAAACGGTTGAGGGCGACGAAACCGGCGAGAATACCGTTTACGGAATTTCCACCAACGAGGGTACGATGATCGACGCGTATATTTACGCTTCCGACATCACTATGACCTACCGCGACCCCAACAGCGGTGTGATCAAGCTGACCAAAGTGGACTCCAACAACCGCATTCTGGATCTTTCCGAAACGTTGAAAGCTTTTTACACATCCGGTAATGCAAAGTTGACCGAAAGCGGCGCACTTACTCCCGAGCATGTTCAGCTTTTGTGCGAAGGGAAAGCGGTATTTGCCTGCGGCACGTTGAGCAGCGCGAAGGACATTCAAACCTATGCTTCGCAGTTGCAGTACGGCGTGATTCCGTATCCCAAATATAATGTGAATCAGGAATACCACACCTATAAACTGGACTACAAAACCGGTTTCTGCATTCCGCGCGCCGTTCTGGAACACGGCAACCAGGAGTTTGTCGGCACCATTACCGAGGCGCTGGCCTATTACAGCAACAAGTTTGTAAAACCGGCTCTTTACGAGAAGGTGTTAACGCATAAACTGGTGCAGGATCGGAATTCGTCCGAATCGATCGACAAAATTCTGAACGGCGGACTTTACGAGTTTTCCAATATCTATGCGGGTTCATGGGGCGATTTAGACAGCCCGGCGCACCTGCTCAGAAGAGTTGTGCAAAGAAACCTTGATTTCAGCAGCGAATACAGCGCCAAATATAATAACGGAAAAGGCCCGTATCAAAAATTTTTAACCAGCCTTTTGAACAGCTTTAAAACTGACGACGTAGCGGCTGAATAAGAAAACCAAACTTTATGCGGGGCGGCAATGCCGCCCCGCTGTTTTACTGCTTTTATTGTTTGGTTTGCAAAATGAAAAAAACACAGAAAAAGGGCTTGACAAACCGAACAAAATATGCTATACTATCAAGGCAAAAACAACGGGGTGTGGCACAGCTTGGTAGTGCGCTTGGTTCGGGACCAAGAGGCCGCTGGTTCGAGTCCAGTCACTCCGACCAAAAAAGAGAGGGGAGAGCAGTGCTCTCCCCTCTCTTTTTGCTTTTTGTTCACAGCAAATTCCGCTGGATCTTTCCGCTGATCGTTTTGGGCAGTTCGTCGCGGAAGACGACGATGCGCGGATATTTGTAAGGCGCGGTGTGCGTTTTCACGTAGTTCTGAATCTCTTTT
>JBGUNW010000083.1:0-2170 GCA_045117555.1 Eubacteriales bacterium | reverse complement strand
CCACAGCGGCAATGAGGATTGGCTTAACGCCGAGCAGATTGCCGAAAAACGCCGCCGAGCCCTTCACTCTGCCGGCGCGTTTGAGCGCGTTCAGGTTGTGAACGGTAACAAACTGGTTAACCTTTTTGCGGTCGCCCAAAATCTTTTCGTAAATCTCCTTTGCCGAAAGTCCTTCGTTGCGGTACTGCGCCGCGCGAACGGCAAGCATTCCCTCGCCGATCGAGGCGTTGAGCGAATCTACGCAGTAAATTTCAGCTTCCGGGTATTTGGCGGCAAGGTTCTTTGCCACCTTTTCGCCGGTGAATACCGAGCTGGATTGCTTGGTTGCGCACCCGATGTAAACGATATCGCATCCCTTTTCCAAATATTCGGTGAAAATGCGCTCAAACTCCGCCGGCGGGACCTGCGTGGTCAGCACGCGGTTGCCCGCGCGCATGATATCGTAAAGCTCCTTGGGCGTGTAGTATTCAAAATCCAGACTTGCCTGCTTTTCCTCGCCGTTGTAAACGGTGTTCATTCTTGCGTAATCAATTCCGTATTGATCGCGCAGATCCTTCATCAGGTCGGAGCAAGAGTCGGTTAAAATTTGAACGGGTCTCATAAAAATATCCTCCTTTTTCGGCCGGAGCTTTCCCCCTGCCAAAATCTATCTTATTATAAATAAAGGAGAAAAAAGATACAATAGACAAAAAATATTCATGTATGGTTTTTTGACACTGTATGAATTTTGTCAAATTTTCGCGAAAAAATTATTCCGCCGGTTTTTCCAGAATGGCAAAGGTAAATTCCAAAATCTCCTCGCCGCCGGTGATTGTTACGGTGGCGTTTCCGACGCGGGTGTTAGACTGAATCGCCCAGCTCCATTCAACGATACCTTCTTCGTTCGCCGTTTTGGGATCTTTCAGCGCCGCAGCACCGCTGTAACTGCCCGAGGGAAGTTTGACGCGGATAGAGTAGGCAACGCCGGGCGTTCCCTTGATTTTCACGGTTGCAGTTTCCCCTTGGCGAAATCCCTCGCTCCCCGAAAGAAGGATCAACCCGGAAGGGTTCGGCTCGGCTGTGGGGTCAACCGGCGTTTGGGGCTCCGAGGGCGTACGGCTTCCCCAATCCGGCATCAGGTCTTCGCCCTCGTTTGCCACGCGGCTGTTTCCGGTTGCATAGTCGATCACCACGCCGGGCTGGACGTTGTAGCAGAACACGCAGAAACAAACGCCCTCTCCGCCGTCCTCTACCGAATACGCCTCCATGAGAACGCCCAACGCAACCAGATCGCTCCCGTTGAATACCGGCGTAACGCGATAGAGCACATGATTTTGCGTTTCCTTCACGTAGTCGGCAACCATGTTTTCAAACGGGAGCATACCGTCTACGTTGAGGTAGCGCGTTCCCGTGATCAGATTCTGCTTGTTGGCGTTCTCGCCGGTGAGCTGGAACCCGATGAGGTGACAGCGGTTGTAGAGATATTTTCCGTCCACAAAATCGTATTTGGCGTCCTCCACCTTTTGCGGCCAGCCGGTTGGTTTGACGCTGCCGATACTGCCGCGCGGCTCGGTGGGCATTAAATCTTTGCCGACGCTTGCCACGCAAATGCCGCAGCGGCCGAGCGAATCCAGCGCGGCGTAGGTTTCGTAGGATTGACGCGCCGCGGTTTTTTCGGCGTCGGTAAAATAGGGAACGTTGCCGTTGACCTCGGCGTATGCCGCGCCCGAATAGCCGGGCAGTTCGGCAAGCGATAGCGGTGTTTTCGGTTCCTCGGTTTTCTTGAAAAACGGAAGCAGACCGCAAGAGGAACAAAGCAGAACGACGATCAGTAACAGCGGCAAACAAATTCGGGTCAGTTTTTTCACGGCAGATAAATCTCCTCGGTTATTTTCTCGTGCGAACTGCCGACAAAATCGGTTTTGGAAACGCACTTCATGGCCGACAGATCTAAATTAAATTTGAGATCGGACGGGTAAACCCGGTTCCAGCGGTAGATGACCAAACGCTCGATTTTTCCCTTTGCCGGTGCGGGCGAAAGGTCCTCCAAAAAGCACCATTCCCCCGGTTTTGCAGCGGAAAGCGGGTCTTCGGAAACCGTCAGGTCGGCGTTCTTCCCCTCCAACAGCGCCGCGGTGTAAGCGTTTACCGTCAGTTTGCCGCCGCAAAGCTCTACAATGCGGTCGGTCAG
>JBGUNW010000082.1:0-6139 GCA_045117555.1 Eubacteriales bacterium | reverse complement strand
ATTTCTACTATATCAACTTTACTGTTCCCGGCAAGGGTGATATTCCGGTTTACGAAGGCACTGCAACGCCTACCGGTGAAGCAACCGTAAAGACGGCGATCGAAATGTATGCCATGACAACCTCGGCATTCTCCAATGCCGCCAAGTGGAACAAGACCGACGGCTACATTGCTTGCCCGGCGGGCATTGTTTCCACCTTTGGTGAGGTTCCTGATACGCTTTACGTAGAGGAATACGATAGATCCGATACTTTCTCCATCAGCACCACGGCGGCATTCCTCGCCTTCCGCGATTCGGTCAACGCCGGCAAGAACTACTCCGGCAAAACCGTTCAACTGACGGCAGACATTGATCTGATTGGTGTTGAATGGGTTGGCATTGGCAGCCGCAACGACAGCAAAGTGTTCTCCGGAACGTTTGACGGTCAGGGTCACACCATCAGCAACCTGACGGTTGCCGCCGCAACCAGCGAAACCGGCGCGCTCTTCGGCCAGGCCGGTAACGCCACCATTCAGGACTTCACTTTGACCGGAACGATTACCACCTCCGGCGACGTGAACTTTATGGGTTCTGTTGTCAACTGCATTTACGGAACTTCCACGCTGCGCAACGTTCGCTCGCAGGTGAACTTTACGCCGGCGGCTAACGGTCAGCAGTTCTTCTATTGCGGCGGTTTGATCGGCTTTATTCACAACACCCAAAATGCCAATTTGACCATTGACGGCTGCGAATATGCCGGCAACATCAACACCGGCGGTCAGACCAACAGTGTTGCGGGTATCCTCGGCTACACCGGTTGGGGCAACGCGGGCGTTACCAAAACCATTACCATTGAAAACACCGGATTCACCGGCTCGATCAACTTCAACGATCCCAGCTACTATCATAACAACGGCGGCTTCATTGGATATGTATGCAGAGCTACTGACGGCGGAACAATTACCGTAAACATTTCCGACTCCTACACCGCGGGCAGATTGTATTTCAAGCGCAGCGTAGCATGGGCAAGAGACAACAGCGACCAGTGCGGACAAATCATTGGTTGCGTTGATTCCGGCGTCACGCTGAATATTGCCGCTACCGTGACCTACGTTCCCGCCTACCTTTACACCGCGCTTCCCATTTCGAGCGAAACCAAGGTTGTGCTTGGCGAAATCGGTAAGTTTGGCGACGATTATAGTGTGGACACCGACGCGATCATCGGCGGTATGGAAGCAATTGCCGTTGCCTATGATGAAACCGACGGAACGGGCATTCGCTTCACTGCAAGCTTCTTCAACAAAGCGAGCTGCACCGGCGGCGGATCTTCCAGCGCAAACTTCGGTATCTTCCTGATGACTAAGCTGGTTTATGACGAGCTGGGCGGCGAGGATGCAAGCTATTCCGCAATGAACGCCCTGGTAGGAACCGGAGCGGTTTACAAGATCTACGCGGCGAAGTACAGAAACGAAGGTGGCGCTTATACGGTCAATGTGGTTGTTATGAACCTGAACGAAACAAGCGAGATGGCGGGCGAACTTGTTGCAATCCCCTATGCGGGCAGCACCCTCGGTAACGCGGTGGTTGCAAGCTACAACGAATTGTTTGCCGACTAATCCGTTAAAGGAGGAATATAAATAAAATGAAAAGATTTTTAAGCATTTTATTGGTTCTTACCATGCTTCTTGCCGCACTTGTCGTTCCCGTCAGCGCGGATGAAGCGCAGGTTCCCGAAGTCCTCGGTGCGTCTATTCGCACCGAGGGCAATCAGGGGCTTCGCTTCGTTGGCAGAATCAAAAAAACGGGCAGCATTACGCTGACATTCGGTGAGGATGCCAACTTCGGCTTCCTCCTCATCCCGGAATCTTCCATTGCCTCCGGCACCGCCATTACCAAGGATACCTCCCTGGTAAGCAAGGTTCCGGCAAAACTGCTGATGGGGCAGGGTAGCGTTGAATCCGTGGGACTTACCTATGACAGCAACTATTACTATTTCGCAGTTGTTCAGTTGAACATTCCCGCAAGCTACTATGAAACGAAAATCGTAGTAAAGGCATACGTTGATAACGGTGGAACCTACACCTATTCCGACAGCCCTTCTTACGAAAAACGCTCCATTCAGGGCGTGGCGCAGGCCATTAGCGATTTGGGCGGTGATGTTCCCGCGTTTATTACCGAAGTGCTGACCAAATCGGCGGCCGTTGGTACGGATATCCAGTTCAACGGTGACAAACTCTCGGTCTTAACGAAATATCCCGATTATCCGGCTTCCGTTGATCGCGACGGTCTTTACACCGTCAGCGTTTCGCAGGGAAGCAAGAGCGAAAATTTGCTCGTTTACAACGAGTGCGCGTCATATTCGGAATATGATGTGACCTCCACCTCCCGCTCGCTCGGCGTGATAGACTCCAACCGCCGCTTCTGCGAATTCGCTTTCGCTTTCCAGGCGGTAACGGTGAACATCCAAGTCAACAAAAAATTCAACTCCTACGTTGTCAGCCCCACTTCCAAGGGCTTTGCTTCCTCGTATAGCAACGGCGTTATTTCGGTTACGATCGATAAACCCACGCAGTTCGTCGTCATTCTGGATAATGACTACAAAACCGCGCTTGCGGTGTTTGCCGACGCGCCCGAAACCGATATTCCCACCAAGGGCGCAACGAACGTTGTCTACGTGGAAGGCGACAGCGTGATCACCCTGCCGGATAGTCAGCCGAGTCTGGTTACCTATGTTGGTACCAACAATGAGGTTATGGTCGTTCACACGGACCGCACCAAAATCTATCTTGCTCCCGGCGCGATCCTGAAAAAGCGTATTTTCATCTCCCGCGATCAGGAGTTGGGCAACGGCTACGGCGTAAAACTTTACGGTCGCGGCGCCATTCTGGATCCGAACTCGGATTACAACACTTCCGATCCTCGGCAGTGGACGTCCTTGTCCCTGACCGACTGCTACGATTCAAGCACGGGCGCAACCAAGAGTTACAACCCCATGAAAGCCGTTGTGAACGTGTATTCCTACGGCTTCCGTATGGAGGACGTCAAAGTTCTGGACGCTCGCAACTTCAATGTCCTTGTTGCACAGGAGAGCGGTAACGGTATCGACAATGTAAAGGTCCTTTCTACCGAAATGTCGACCGACGGATTTATGATCAGCGGTAACCACAAAGTTACCAACTCGTTCGTCTACAACGGCGATAACGCGCTGGTTATGACGGGTGGCACTACCTCCGGTCATCTTTATGAGAACATTACCATCGGCACCACCTGCGCGGCAGTTTACCCGCAGTACGGTTGCAATGCAAGTCTGAAAGATATCTATGTTTTCCGCGCCGATGATAACCTGATCAACGTGCACGAGGATAATTCCGGCGCTATGACCGTGAACATTGAAGGCCTGGACGCGCTTGATTGTGTCAAGGTACCGCTCATCTTCGGTGACAACGGCGGTAACGGTTCGGATACCAAGACCTTCAACATTAAGAACTTGGCCACCCGTTACACCACCGGCTCCAAGAAGAGCTTTACTGCCGGTGCCAATGCCTCTGCAAATATTGCTATGGAAAGCGGTTCTACCGGCTATATCTTCAACTTTACCAACCTGTATGTCGGCGGTCACCGCATTGGTCCCGACAATGATGGCTCCTCCATCAAAGTCAGCTCGGCTTATCATGGCGCAAATACCACCGGCGGCAACACCACCTCGGGTATGATGTTGAACTTCGCTTATGATAGCACCGATACGCCCGCGCATACAAGCGTTCCGGCTGACGGAACCGCCAACTATACCGGCGGTGCCGATTATGTTGCCGGCCCGATCCGCTCTTGGACGGAATACACATCCTATAACTGCATTGGTTATATCGAGGGCGGAAACTTCAAGGTTGACTTCAGAACCGATAAGAGCGCTTCCCATAGATGGGGCTATTCCATTGATCTGACCGAGCAGATGAAATCCCAAGGTCCCGGAACCTATTCGTATAGTGTTTCCACCAGCGGCGTTTCCACCAGTGGTGTTCTCGTCAAGTGCGCCAACAACTCTAACTCGTGCGCTACGACAAGCGGCAAATCGGGTAGCATTACCGTTACGGCAAGCGATTTGGCAAACTACACCTACCACTTCATTGTCAAGGCGAGCAGCAATACCAGCAGCGGCACCATTACGCTCACCAGTTGGACGTTCACCAAGACGGCATAATTGGAGTTTTAATGAACAGAAAGGAGTAACAAGAAAATGAAAAAGAATTATGAAGCTCTCACTGTGGAATTGATTCCCATGGATGCCGCCGATATCGTCACGTTGAGTGAAAACGAGGGCGGCTGGGATAGCGGCTGGAACATCTTTACCTGATTGATCGATCAAGGGTAAAGATGGCGATACCGGGCGTTAGCCCAATCGAGCAACCCAAAAAATAGTTTCTTGCCGGGGCGGCTTTCGCCCCGGCAATTTTTTTGCGGTTTTCCGTGATTATTTTTGCATTCTGTTGACATTTCCCGCTTTCCTATGTTATAATATTAAAAAAGATTTTTTCAAAAAAGGACTTTATAAAATGGAGAACCAACAACTGTTTGATCGTATTACAAAAGAGATTAGTGAATGCCTTGCCACCAACACCAACGACATTACCCCCGAAAACGGCGATACCTTTTTCGGCCTTCCCAAGCCCTATTCGGTGCCAACCCCCGAGGATTGCTTTCACGAAATGTACTATTGGGACACCTATTTTACCAACGTAGGCCTTATTGCCGTCGGAAACGTGGAGCAGGCAAAAAACAACGTGGAAGATATTGCCGCTATGATCGAGCGCTTTGGCTTTATGCCAAACGGCAGTCGCCGGCGCTATCTCAAACACTCTCAACCGCCTTTCTTTGCTCAAATGGTGCGCGAGTTGCCGCGATTGGACAATGCGTCTGCCAAGTGTTTTTATGAGGCAATGAAGACCGAACACGAGTTCTTTTTGAAAAACCGCACCTTTCAAAACGGTCTTGCACACTACGGTTTTTTGGCTACCGATGAGGATACCATTCAATCCCGCCTGGGGCATTGGAAGCGCCGTACCGGCCTTGACCCCGATCCCGATCCGCAGGTGGAGGTTGGCAACTATCTTTCCTATTGCGAAAGCGGATGGGATTGCAATCCCCGCTGGGAAAAGCACGGGTACCAGTATGCCGCGGTAGACATTAATTCTCTTCTTTGGAATTTGGAAGAAACGCTCGCACTTTTTGCCGCTAAATTCGAGCCTGCAAAAGCCGACGAGTGGAAAGCTTTCGCCGATAAGCGTAAGGCGGCCATGAACACCTTTTTGTGGAGTGAAAAAGAGGGGTGCTTCCTGGACCGCAACGTGGAAACCGGCGCGTTCAGCCCGGTGTTCAGCGCGGCGTCCTTCTACCCGCTCTATTTCGGCATTGCCACGCCCGAGCAGGCAAAGAAAACCATGCAAAAGCTGCCCCTGTTGGAGCGCGAATGGGGGATTATGCCTTGCCAAGAGGTAGTGACCGAGGCACATTTCCAATGGGGCGCGCCCACCGGCTGGCCGTGCATCCAATGGATGCTTGTAGGGGCTTTGGAACGCTACGGATTTACTGCCGACGCAAAGCGCGTTGCCCAAAAATACATCGCGCTGGTGGAAAAAGTGGAGGCCAAGACCGGCCAGTTCTGGGAGAAATACAACGTCATCACCGGCGAGGCCGATGCGGGCGCCGAGTACAATACGCCCCCCATGCTTGGTTGGACTGCCGGCGTGTACCTCAAATGCAAATTGTTGCTTGACGGAAAAGAAACAATTTAAAAAGGATATTGCTATGAAGAAAAATATGAAAAAAGGTTTTTTACGGTTTCTTTTGGTGCTTTTAACCGTTGCAATGCTTGCGTCGGCCGTTTCCTGCGGACCTCAAACGCCGGCGGAACCGGGACCGGGGCCCGACCCGGAACCCGAAGCGCCGGAACCTGAAACCAATCTTACCATTGGCGGCAAATCGGTCGCAAACCATAAAATTCTGTTCCCGGAAGGGGGGAACGATGCGGCGCTCAAAGTCCGCGCGGCAATTTCAAGCGCGTTTGGCGTATCGTTGCCTTCCACCACAACCAACCCAGGCAACGGAAAGGTCGTTTGGATCAAAGTGGATCCCCAGCAATCTCCGGCGTCCTGCCGCGTGTATG
>JBGUNW010000081.1:0-4584 GCA_045117555.1 Eubacteriales bacterium | reverse complement strand
CCAAAGCGCGGTTGCCGGCGGCAACACCTTTGAGGGGAAAACCGTCAAACTGGGTGCCGACATCTATGTGGGAAAGAGCTTCACCGGTATCGGTGCCTGCACTTCCGCCCCCTTTTCCGGGAGCTTTGACGGGCAGGGGCACACCATCAATTACAGCGGCTATCTGGATAGTGGTGCCGACGCGAACCGCGGGTTGTTCAACTATATCAAAATCCCGGGCACCGACTCCAACTTCAACAACAACAATATCTACATCAAGAATCTGCACGTCACCGGCTCGCTGGTGTTCGGCGGTTCCTATATTGGCGGCATTGTTTCAGCGTTGGATTCCGGCACTACCGGCTACGGCGGAACGCTCATTATGGAAAACGTCTGGTGTTCGCTGAATATGCGCGTCCGGTCTTCCGGCACCAGTAAGGTGGGCGGTATGGTCGGCTATATGCGCCAGGGGTCAGGGCTCAAACCCATCGGCTTGACCTTTGAATCCTGCGTGTGGGACGGCTGCATCCAGTTTGACGTGAAGACCTCGCAGTGCGGCGGTTTCATCGGCTCCACCCACAACAACAACAAGGATGTAAAGTTGACCTTCAAAAACTCGGTCAACGCCGGCAACATTTTCATCAACACCTCCGGCTCGGACGACGTGGGTATGTTCATCGGTTACGCGGTAGGCAACCAGGGGAGCAACACTGTTACGGTGGTTGGCGAAAACCTGATTTCCGTCGGTCAGATGATCTTCGACAGCGGCGTCGGTTCCAAATGGTTCAGCGTAATGGGCGGTTACGGTTCCGGAACCTATACCACCATGACGGTCAACAACATTTACTACTACCAGTTCACGCGTCCCGGCAAGACCCTGCCGCTCACCGACGGTGCCGGCACCTCCGGCGGCAGCAACCGCACGGGCTACGCCACCAAAACCGATATGCTTGCCCTGACCACTTCCTCGTTTACCCAACCGGCAAAGTGGAACAAAACGGCAAACTATTATCCTTGTCCGCAGGGCATTATTGATACGTTTGGCGAAATTCCGCCAACCCTTTACAATTTGGATATTTCCAATGTTTCCGATGCCGCGGCGTTGCAGGCGGTCGCCCAGAACGTACGCAACGGCATTACCTATGAGGGGCAGACCATCAACATCACGGCTGATATTGATCTCACCGGCCTCTATTGGCCCACCATCGGCGCGCGGAACGATAACGACTGTCTGCGCCCCTTCAAAGGCACCATCGAGGGCAATAACCACATTATCACACTTGCCTCGGTTGCCGGGTTGCAAAGCGAGGGCGCGCTGGTAGGTTATTCCCAGGGGGCAACCATTCGCAACCTGTACCTCACCGGTGCCATCGACCTGGCGGGTGTTGACGTTCAGGTTGGCTTCTTCGGCTCGGTGGTCGGTTGCGTCGGCGCAGGGAATACCACCGTTTCCAACGTGTATTCCGACGTTAAAATCTATCTGCGCGCGCGCTGGTTCCAGTATAGCGGCGGCTTTGTCGGCGGTATGGAAAACAATGTGACCGCGAGCATTAGCTGCACCGACTGCGTGTACGCCGGCAGAATTTTCGCAAACGCATCCATTCAGGAGTCGGCCGGTTTCTTCGGCTACACCGGAAACAACGGCAGCACATCCTACACCAAAACTGTTTCGCTGACGCGCTGCGTTTACACCGGCTATTTTGCAGTGAACACCACCAAAGGCTATATTTCGGATGCCGGCCCGTTCGTCGGATATCTGCGGCATAACAGCAGCAATGCGGGATATTTGAACGTTACCTTGATCGATTGTATCATGGCGGGTAAAATGACGTTCAGCGCAAGTGCTTCCGATTTAGCGGTAGGCGATGATAAGGTTGGTTCAATGGTCGGTTGGGCAGGTAAATACAGCGAAACCGCAAGTTACACCACTTCCAACAACTACTATATTCCCATCAAATTGCCGGACGGAAACAACGCGCCTGCCCAAAATGGCGACGGCACGGTGAACGCAACCGCTAAAACGGCAAGTGAAATGGGCGGTCTGACCGCTTCCAATTTCTCGGGCGGCAGCACTTATTGGAGTTTCTCCTCCGGCTACATTCCTTGCCCCAAAGCCATTGTTACCGCGTTTGGCTGGACTTCCTCCTTTGAGGTTCCCGCCGTCACCATTGCCACCAAGGAAGCATTCCTTGCTTTCCGCGATGCGGTCAACGGCGGTAAGAGCTATTCCGGCGAAGTTCTCAAACTGACGGCAGATATTGACCTTGCCGGCGAAAGTTGGCAGGAGATCGGCCGCGCTGCCGGCACTTCCAGCGCAGGTAGCAACGTCTTCAAAGGCACCTTTAACGGCGACGGCCACACCATTTCCAACATGACCACCGTCCTGGAGCCCACCACCGGCTATGTGGATATGCAGGGGGGCCTGTTCGGCAACCTGGGCGACGGCGCCGTGGTCAAGAACTTTACTCTGACCGGTTCCATGACCATTAGTAACTACTATGACGGCTCTGGTACTTCCGCTTACTTCGGCTCGGTTGCCAACGCGGTTTCCGGCACCGTGAAGATTGAAAACGTTTATTCCTCCGTTAATATTACAGCTTCTAACCATGAAAACCCCACCAGTGGCAACTGGGGCGGCGGCACTTCCTATATCGCGGGTTTGGTTGGCTTTGCACTGCACAGCAACAATACCACGCTGACGATTGACGGTTGCGAATATGCCGGCACCATCAACTGTGGTAACCGCGCGGTTGGTACCGCGGGCATTATGGCGTCTACCGGTAACGGCGGCACTAAGGTTATCAACATTACCAACACCGTTTTCTCCGGCCGCGTGACCCTCAACGATAACGAGGGCAATTACTGCTATTCCGACTGCGGCGGTATTTTCGGGCGGCTGGCAAGCGGTACGCTGAACATTTCCTACACCCACGCGGGCGGCGATAAATTCTACTTTAACAGAAGCAAGGCGTGGACGGCAACCAATATTTCCGCCGGTCAAATCATCGGTCAGGTGGTTTCCGGTGCAACCGCAAACATTGACGCTTCCGTTTCCTACGCGCCGATCGTGCTTTATACCGAGGTTTCGGGCGGTTCTCCGGTCGAATCCTCCAAGTTCGTACTTGGTGAAATCGGCTATGACGCCAACACCTCCGCCTACACGGTTGACACTTCCGCGCATTTGGACGGCTTTGCCTCCGATGCCGTTGCTCGCAACGTAAACGACGAATATAACGGCATTCGCTTCATCGGAACCATTTACAATACCGCCGCTTGCACGGGCGCCGGTACGCAGAGCGCAAACTTCGGCATCTTCCTGATGACCAAGGATATTTACGATCTCTTCCGCGGCAACCTGACCTACGCCAACCTGAACGCTGCCGCAACGGCGCTTGAAAACGTTGTTAAAGTCATGGGCTTGAAATATCAGGACAACGGCGAATCCTACACCGTTTACACGGTTGTTTACAACCTGAACACCTCGGCAAGAAAAGCAACCGAGCTGGTTGCCGTTCCGTATCTCGGAACCCGTTTGGGTGACGCAACGATTACAACTTATAACGCCGTATTTAATTAAAGGAGAGAAGGGTATATAAAATGAAAAAACCAAAAAAATATCAATCTCCCGAAATCCTGGTTTTCCCGATTGACCGCGTTGATCTTTTGACCGTTTCGGACAATGACGCGGAATGGGACCCCAACTGGAACGGCATTATCAGTTAAGGAGGAATAAAAGATGAAAAAGATTTTATGTGTTTTGCTGGTTCTTACCATGCTCCTGGGCGCATTGATCATTCCGGCCTCCGCGTTGGATCCGCAAGTTCCCGAAGTTCTCGGCGCTTCAATCCGAACTGAGGGCAACCAGGGACTGCGCTTCGTCGGACGCATTAAAAAGACCGGCTCCATTACCATTACGCACGGTGCGAATGCAAATTTCGGATTCCTGATTATCCCGGAATCCTCCACCGATGGCTCTCCCATCACCAAGGATACCGCAAACGTCAGCAAAGTTCCCGCCGTTTTGGAAATGGGTGAGGGAAGCGTTACCGCCGCCGGCTTGACCTATGACGCCGACTACTACTACTTCTGCGTGGTACAAATCAACATTCCCGCAAACTTCTACGGTACCAATTTTGTTGCAAGAGCTTATATTGATAACGGCGGCTCCTATATTTATTCCGATAGCGGAGAAACGCGAGCAAAACGCTCCATTCAGTACGTGGCGCAGGCGATTGCGGGACAGGACGGCGAAGTTCCCGCGTTCATTACCACCGTTTTGACCAAGTGCGCCGAAGAGGGCTACGACGTTTATGTCAACGGCAACCGCTTCTTCCCGTCGGCAGGCAGCTATGCTTCCAGCAACCTGCAAAACACCTTCGCCCGCTTGACCACCGCACACAAGCTGAACGTTGCGTACCTCGGCGGTTCCATCACCAAGGGCGTTGGCGCTTCCAATGCGAGCACCACCTCCTGGCGCGCGCTGACCACCAGCTGGCTGAAAACCAATTTCCCGAGCGCTGATATTACCGAAACCAACGCGGGTATCGGCGGCACCGGCTCGGTCTTCGGCGTTTACCGTGCCATTGACGATTTGAAGCTGAAAAA
>JBGUNW010000080.1:0-11229 GCA_045117555.1 Eubacteriales bacterium | reverse complement strand
AACGACTACGAGGACGTCTACCCCCTTGGAAATCGGGTGAGCGTGTTGGAAAGCCAAACCGAGGCCATGCGCGCGGCAATCCGCAATTCCAGCCATCTGGCGTATGCCGGCAGTTATGTGGACTACTACTCGTATCTTGCCTCCATTGAGGAGCACAGCGTTTTGATCGGTCTGACGTACGATCTTTCTTCTTTGCGCGCAACCATCAATACCCAAACCCGCATTGGAGCGGCTTGGGCGATTTTGAACCAGCTCGTGCTTTCGGCCATTTGCCTTTTGCTCATCCTTTTGTTTGTGGTTCGCCCCTTGAAAAAGGTGCAGCACAACATCCGGCTCTATACGGAGATCAAGGATAGCAAAGTAGTTACCGCGGGGCTTGCGAGCGTTCGCTCGCGCAACGAGATCGGGCAGCTGGCGAAAGATACTTCCGAAATGATTCGCGAGATCGATGCCCATATGCTGCAAATTCAAGCCATTACCGCCGAAAAGGAGCATATCAGCACCGAGCTGACGCTTGCCACGCGCATTCAGGCGGCCATGCTGCCAAGCAAATTCCCGCCTTTCCCGGATCGGCACGAGTTTGATATTTACGCCTGTATGGACCCCGCCAAAGCGGTTGGCGGCGACTTTTACGATTTCTTCCTGATCGACCGGGATCACCTTGGTCTGGTCATTGCCGACGTTTCCGGCAAGGGGGTTCCGGCGGCGCTGTTTATGATGGTTTCCAAAATTCTGCTGAAAAACTATGCCATGACCGGCTTGACGCCCGCGCAAACGCTGGAAGCGGTTAACCGCCAGGTCTGCGCCAACAACCCCGAGGAAATGTTTGTTACCGTTTGGTTCGGTGTTTTGGAAATCTCCTCCGGCAAGCTGACCGCCTCCAACGCGGGTCACGAATACCCGGTGTTGAAAAACCCGGAAGGCGACTTTGCCTTTGTGAAGGATAAGCACGGGCTTGTGATCGGCGGCATGGAAGGGGTAAAATACAAAGAGTATGAGCTAACGCTTACCCCCGGCGCAAAACTGTTCGTTTATACCGACGGCGTTCCCGAGGCCACCAACGCGCAAAACGAAATGTTCGGCGCCGATCGGTTGCTCGCGGCGCTCAACGGTGATCCGGGCGCGTCGCCCGAGCAGCTGCTCAAAAATGTGCGCGGTGCGGTCAACGGTTTCGTAAAAGAGGCCGAGCAGTTTGACGATCTGACCATGTTGTGCATTGCCTATCAGGGAACGGGAGATCAGAGCCAAAAAGATTGAAAAAAGCGGCTTGCAAAACCGAAGGCCGTGTGGTATAATAAAAAAGCGATTTTTGACGAAAAAAGGAGGCGCGTATGGAACAGACCCGCAAATTGGAAACGCATAAATGGCTCTGTCCGCGCAATTTCCTGATTTTTGAGGCGTTGCTTTTCGCCCTGTTCCTGTTCAGCGATTTCAGCGGGCGCACGTTTCTGTTTTCCTCGGCGGCGTGGAAATTCTTTGTTATCGTGGCGGCTTTTTGCTACGTGGCGCTGGAATTTTCCTTTGCAAAAGGGGAAGGGCGGCTTGCCGACCGGCGGCTCTTTTTGCTCCTTGCCATGGCCTTTACGCTGGTGAGCGACGTGCTGCTTTTGGACTTGGTGAAAAACTATACGCTCGGGGTGGTCACCTTTTTCGCGGCGCAAATTTTTCACGCGTTGGAAATTCCGCGGAGCAAACGGCGGGCAATCGTCAGCTTTTCTTTGCGCTTCGGGGTCACCTTTGCGGTGTTGGCGGTACTGGTCGCGCTGCGTCAGCTTACCCCGCTTTACGTTGCCGTTGCGTTTTACGGCCCGCAGCTTTTGGGAAACCTGGCCGAGCATTTGTGGGGAGCGTTCCGATACAGCGAAAAGGAAGAGCGGCTCCGTAGCGGCCTGCTTGCGCTTGCGTTTGCGCTCTTTTTCGCCTGTGACGCTTGCGTGGGTCTTTCCCACCTGGGGATTGCCGGCGCCGGACCGCTGATCTGGATTTTTTATGCGCCCTCGCAGGCGCTCATTGCCGTTTCCTGCGGCAGATTGACCGCGAATTGAACTTTGAACGCCCGCCTTCCGGCGGGCGTATTTTTTGCCCGGGCAAATCTTGCAAAAACGGTTTGACTATGCTATAATAAAAATATCATTTTTCAAAAAAGGGGGAAAAGATGATCACCTTTGAAAGCGACTACACCACCGGGGCTCACCCCGAGGTATTGCAAAAATTGCTGGAAACCAATCTGGAACCCCAGCCCGGCTACGGGGCCGACGAGTATTCCGAGCGCGCGAAGGAGAAGATCCGCCGCGCAGTGGGAATGGAAACGGCGCAGGTGGAGTTTTTGGTTGGCGGAACGCAGACAAACGCGGTGGTCATTGCCTCCATGCTTGCCGATTACGAAGGGGTGGTTGCCGCCGAGACCGGGCATATCAACGCCCATGAATCGGGCGCGGTGGAATACACCGGCCACAAGGTGCTGGCATTGCCGCACCACGAGGGAAAGATCAACGCGGGCGAACTGCGCCGCTATCTTGCCGCGTTTTACGCCAACGAAAGCCGCGAGCACATGGTGTTTCCCGGCATGGTTTATATCTCCTACCCCACGGAGTATGGAACGATCTACTCCAAAAAGGAACTGGAAGCTCTTTTTGCGGTTTGCGGGGAATATCAAATTCCGTTGTTTGTGGACGGCGCGCGTCTCGGCTACGGGCTGATGAGCCGGGAATGCGACCTGACGCTTCCCGAACTTGCCCGCCTTTGCGACGTGTTCTACATCGGCGGTACCAAGGTCGGCGCCCTGTGCGGCGAGGCGGTGGTTTTTCCAAAAGGCGATCGCCCAGCGCACTTCATGACCTCGGTGACAAAACGCGGCGCCCTGCTTGCCAAGGGGCGGCTGACCGGCGTTCAGTTTGACGCGCTCTTTACGAACGATTTGTATTTCCGCATCGGTAAACACGCTATTGATATGGCCGAGCGACTCAAAGAATTGTTTGTTGCGCGCGGCATTCCGTTCTTTTTGCGTTCGCCCACCAACCAGCAGTTTGTCGTTTTGGAAAACGGGCGGCTTGAAAAGCTTCGCAACACCGTGGGGTGTTCGGTTTGGGAGCCGTACGACGAAACGCATACCGTTGTCCGCTTTGCCACAAGCTGGTCTACTACCGAAGGCGATCTTTCCGCACTTGCCGCCGCGCTGGACGGGTGAGCGTTTTTTTAAAGTTACAGAAGGGGAATTGATTTTATGAAACCGAAAATGATCGACTGGGAAGAAACGGGAAGCGTTCTTCAAAATTTGCGGCAGGGGAATCTGAATCTTCGCCGCAACGTTTGCAGGGAACTGCGGCTGGATTTGGGAGAGTGCGCGGGGGACTGTAACGCCTGCACCAAAGAAATGGACAGAAGCATCAGCCGCAACGAGCTGGCAAAGGTCTTTCGCGTCAGCGAAAACACCGTTACCAACTGGGAACGCGGCATTACGCCGGTGGGGGTGGCGGACCTTTTATTTTACGGTGCGCTGACCGGCCTTTCGTTTGAGGATATTTTAGTGTTTGCGAAATAACCGGCGCACAACAGGATCAAGAAAAATCCAAAAAAAGGAGAACAACGTTTTATGCACGAGTATTTCGGCGGCTGGTATTTCAAAAGTCAGAGCAAAACGCAAACGTTGGCGGTCATTGTGGCCGGGCATATCCACGAGGGCAAGCCCTCCGCCTCCATTCAAATCATCAACGACGAAGGGGCTTGGAACCTCCCGTTTCCCGCCGAAGCGTACCGCGTGGAGCAGGACGGGTTTACCACGTCGGTCGGAAAAAACAAATTCGGCACGGGCGGTCTGACGCTTTCGGTCGACGCGCCGGAATGCAAAGTGGAAGGGAAATTGACCTTCGGGAAATTCACTCCCCTCCGCTACGACATTATGGGCCCGTTCCGTTTCGTTCCGTTCATGGAGTGCCGCCATGCCGTGAAGAGCTTGTGGCATACCGTGAGCGGTTCGGTAACCGTGAACGGCGTAGAATACCGCTTTGACGGCGACAACGGCTATATCGAGGGCGACCGCGGGCGCTCGTTCCCGAGCGAATATCTTTGGACGCATTGTAATTTTGGGGAAGAAGGACACGATTCGCTCATGCTCTCGGTTGCAAATATTCCTTTCGGGTTGTTTCATTTTACCGGACTGCTCTGTGCAATTTGGCACGGCGGAAAGGAATATCGGTTGGCCACCTATCTGGGCGCGCGGGCAACCCATATCGGCAACAACGCGGCGGTGGTGCGGCAAGGGGACTGTGAGCTAATTGTCAAACTGATCGAAAAGAAGGCGCATCCGCTTTATGCGCCTACAAACGGGGCAATGGTACGCACCATTCGGGAAAGTGCCTCCTGCCGGGCGTTCTACCGCTTCCGCAAGGGCGGCAAAACGCTGTTCTCCTTTATATCCGACCGCGCCTCGTTTGAATACGAATATCAAAAATAAAAAATTAAAAAAGCGGCCGGCGTTTTTCTCCGGTCGTTTTTCTTTTCGGAATAAAGACAAGCGCACCCGCCGTATAATAGGGTACCGAAAACGCAATTTGCGAAAGGAGCTCTGTTTTATGAAGCAAGAAACCAAATCGGCGATCAAAACCTACGCCGTTGCCGTTGCGATCCCTTTGGCGGTCGGTCTTTTATCCGCGCTTTTGACCATGAAGAACATGGACCTTTATTCCCGCGTCAAAACGCCGCCGCTATCTCCGCCGTCGATCCTTTTTCCGATCGTTTGGACGCTCCTTTATATTCTCATGGGCGTCAGCTCGGGGCGGATCTGGCGGCGCCGGTCGATCGACCCGAAAAGTGCCGACGCCGGCATCTCGTTTTACGCGGTCAGTCTGCTTTTCAATTTTGTTTGGAGCATCCTGTTTTTCAATTTTGAGCTTTACCTGTTCTCGTTTTTCTGGCTGCTCATTCTGTGGGGGCTGATTATCGGTACCATTCTTTCCTATTGGAAGGTGGACCGCGCGGCGGCGTATCTGCAAATCCCGTACGCCGTTTGGGTGGCCTTTGCGGGGTATCTCAATATCGGCATCTGGTTTTTGAACCGTTAACGAAGAAAAGACTTCCGGCTTTGTGCCACCTCTTTTGTCATTCTAACCCTCTCCCCTCTGTCATTTTGACCGAGCGTAGCGAGCGGAAAAATCTCTCGAAAAGGGAATAATCAATACAGAACGCAAAAGTCGGATAAAGAGCCTTTACCGCTCTCTATCCGACTTGTCTTTTCTTTTAAACTCTCGTCTTTTCGTGAGTGTCGCAGCGGCACAAGGTTGTCTGCCGCTTTGGTCGCCGCAAAATGCAATGTTGGCATTTTGCTTAGAGCGCATCGGTGTAAACGACGCACTGTGTCGTTTACTATAATGATGCGCTCAACTTTCGCTCGCTTTGCTTGCTCAGGGTGACAAGGGAAAAGCGTTGAAGAACACTACGGAGAGTTTCCCTCGTCAATTAAGCATCACGCATTCCGCATTAACTTCAAGTTCGTTCCCAGTAATAGGAACAGTAAGTCGACGTTAAATATGTCGCCGCAGTTGTCGTGTCGGAAAGATCGCTGCTTGAAAGCGACATATCACTGTATATTGAAAACTTCCAACCGCTTGTGTTTTTAAACGTTGCACTCGTCAAACTGCTACAATATTCGAACGCATATCTACCTATAGATGTCACGCTTGAGGGAATCTCTATACTCGTCAAACTGCCACATTTCCAGAACGCATATTCACCTATAGAGGTCAACTGACTGTTTTTACCAAACGATACGCTCGTCAATTTGCCACAACCAGAGAACGCCCCTCTACCTATATCTGTCACGCTTGAGAGTATCACTATACTCGTCATGCCACAATTACGGAACGCACTACTACCGATAGAGGTCACGCCTTCCGGTATCTCTATACTCGTCAAACCGCTACTTTCGAACGCCCCATTACCTATAGAGGTCAACTGACTGTTTTTTCCAAACGTTACGCTCGTCAAACTGCGACATAAATAGAACGCCCTATCACCTATAGAGGTCACGCTTGAGGGGATCTCTATACTCGTCATGCCACAATCACGAAACGCATCATCACCTATAGAGGTCATGCTTGAGGGAATCTCTATACTCGTCAATCTAGTACAACTTTCGAACGCACTATTACCGATAGACGTTATGCTATTCGGTATCTCTATTTCAGTCACCTGATTACAATATTTGAATGCATTTTCACCGATGGATGTTACAGGTAAACCATTGTACATTGACGCTATATAAACCTCAGTTCCAGATGATACACTAGCTGCTGTAACGGAATATTCCGTACCGGCATCATTTAAAGTAAACACCAACCCTTCCGTAATATGATTGCCGTTTGTCGGCTGATTTGTCGCTACGCCGTTATTACACGACGAAAAGAGAGCAAGAGCCGTACAGAGTATTATTCCCGATATAACAGCTAAAATCACCTTTTTGCTTTTCATAAATATCTCCTGAAATATTCTTAAATCATTTATATTTTAGCATATTTGTTGTTTTTTGTCAACAATATTTTTATATAGAAAAACCGCTTTGGGGGGCGGTTATAAATTTTTACAAATTGAAAAAGGACCGACTTTTAGTGCGTCAGTAATAATTCCTATTACTGACGCACTAGTTATATTTGCCTATCGGCAAGTTATATTGCTTTCGCAGTTATATTTTGCTACGCAAAGTTATATTTACCCACAGGGTAAGTTATGGCAAATATAATATAACTTTGACTGCAAGTCAAAATATAACTTTTAGAATTATTCTAAAAATATAACTGTTTGCTATGCAAACAATATCACTTTGCTTAAAACTTAATTTATGCTAGTGTGTTTTACAAAGAAAAAATGAAAAGAGTAGCAGAAACTTGCTACTCTTCTATAATGTTTAAAAAATCTATATGGGACACGCACTTTTTTCGGAAGTCTTTTTTCTTTACAATATTTTCTTTTTTTCTTGACAGGGTTTTGCAAAAATGGTATAATATAAATGCTTGTTAGGCCGATTTTTTATCGCAAAGGAGAAAACTATGCAGTATTTGAAAAATCGTTGGGAGCTGAAAGAATCCGAGGATGAATACGAAGCGAACGTTGTTAACGTTTATCCCGAAATCGAGCGGCAGAAAATTCTCGGTTTCGGCGGCGCGTTCACCGAGGCGGCGGCGTATATGTATTCGCGTATGCCGGCTGAATTGAAGAAGCAATTTATGGAGGCCTGTTTCGGCGAGAGCGGCAACCGCTATTCGCTCGGCCGCGTGCACATGGGCTCCTGCGATTTCGCGCTGGCGCCGTACAGCGAATCCTATCGCCCCGATTTGAGCGACTTCAACATTGAGCAGGATAAAAAATACATCATTCCCATGATCCGCGACGCGCTGAAAAAAGCGGGCAGAAAATTCTTTCTTTTGGCAAGCCCGTGGAGCCCGCCGGCCTTTATGAAGGATACGGGCGAGCTGAACCACGCCGGCAAACTCAAACCCGAATTTTACGGTACCTACGCCGAGTATTTTGCCAAATTTATTCTGGCCTATCGCGCCGAGGGGATCGAAATTTCAGCGGTGACGGTGCAAAACGAGGCGCGCGCAAAGCAAAACTGGGAAAGCTGCCGGTGGACGGCCACCGAGGAAGCGGTTTTCGCAACCAACCACCTGCGCCCCACGCTGGATAAAAACGGTTTGCATGACGTTAAAATCATGATTTGGGATCACAACAAGGAGCGCATACTCAACCGCGCCGACGAGAGCTTTGCCGTTCCCGGCGCGCGCGAGGCCATTTGGGGGTTGGGCTACCACTGGTATTCGGGCGAACATTTTGATAACCTTGCGCTCTTCCGCGAGAAATACCCCGAAAAAGAGATCCTCGAAACCGAGTTTTGCAGCGAATCCTGCGGCAACTTCGACGACGATAAACGCACCCGCTACTACGCCAACGAGTATATCCGCTCGCTCCGCTTCGGCAGTGCCGGACTTTGCGATTGGAACCTTTTGCTCAATCCTGCGGGCGGCCCCTACCACTGGCGCAAAGAGCCGGGCGGATGTTCGGCGGCCTTCTACTACGACGAGGAGAAGAAGGAACTGATCCAAGACGGCATTTACGGCGCGATCAACACCGTTGTATCGCAGCTGGACCCCGGCGACCGCGTGATTGCAACCTCGGCGGCCAAGCAGAACGTGCCCATGGTGGCGGTCAAAAAAGCGAACGGCACGGTCATTCTGTTCGTGCTGAACGCGTCGGATGAAAAACTGCCGGTCGCGCTCCGCATGGGCAAAAAAGCAGGACTTTTCTTCCTGCCCCCCATGTCGGTTTCGGCAAATACCATTTGTTAATAAAAAAAGAGGAAAAAATTATGAAACTGCAAGGCATAAAAGCAAATTTTTTGGGTGACAGCATCACCGAGGGGCATGGAGCTTCCTCGCAGGAATACACCTATTGGAACATTCTCAAACGCAATTTCGGGCTGGGTGAGGTTCGCGGTTACGGAATCGGCGGCACGCGCATTGCCCGCAAACACGTCCCTACCCCCGAGCCCTACGGCTGGTTTGATATGGACTTTTGCGGCCGCTATCAGGAAATGGATAACGACGCCGACCTTGTGGTCGTTATGGGCGGCACCAACGACTACGGCCACGGCGACGCTCCGCTGGGCGTATTTTCCGATCGCGACCCGATGACCTTCTACGGCGCGCTCCACTATTTGATGAACGGGTTGATCAATAAGTACCCGAAAGCCATGATCGTCTTTATGACGCCGCCGCACCGCGAGGAAGAGGAAAGCCGCGGGTTGAAACTTTCGGATTTCGTAAGCGCAATCAAAGAGGTTGCCGCCTATTACGGCATTCCGGTGCTGGACATTTACGCCACCAGCGGCATTCAGCCGAAGGTGCCGATTCTGAAAGAGCTTTATATGCCCGACGGCCTGCACCCCAACGACGCGGGCTACGAAAAAATCGCCGACAGACTGGGCAATTTCCTGCTTTCGTTGTAATTCAAAACGCCCCCTTTTGCAAGGGGGCGTTTTTGTATGCGGGCGATTTTTGAAATTACCATTTTTCATTCTCGTGGTGATATGGCGTTCCAACGAACCCGATCTGTTTGAAATCCTCCGGATTGTGGCGGATGATATAGTCGATGTAACTTTCCATCATCAGAGCGGTCAGTCGGTATCCGGCGGCATTTAAATGCCCGCCCAGATAGAAGTTGCGGCGGAACTCCCCGTCGTAAACCGGGCCGTAGCGGCGCAAATCAATGACATAGCACCCTTCAAACAATGCGGCGATCTCGTAAAGCAATGCCTGATGTTTGTCACACCAGGCCTGAAACGCGGGGCGCCAGGTATCCGGCTCGTCGTGCGGGCAGGTGACCAAAAAGAATTTTGCTTTGGGTTGCAGTTTGCGGTATTTGGTAATGATGGCGCCATAGTAACCGGCAAAGGTGGGTTTGTTGTTGACCTCGTTTTCGGGGTCAATGTCTTTTACACTGCCGAACTCCATGACGTGATCTCTTTCAATATAAGCAAAATCGTTTACCCCGAGGGCAATGATGTAGGCACGGGCTTTCTTTTCTTCATCAAACCATCCGCGTGCCGGGGCTTCCGCCAGAAAGGTATGTGTTGCCAAACCGCCCTTGGAAAAGTTATAGACAGTCAGTCCCGCGTCCCGCGCCATAAATTGACCCCAGGAATAGTCATAGTAATCATGATATCCGGGTTGTCCGTCTTTTCTGGATTCATGCTCGCCGGACGATAAACTATCGCCAATGCAGGCGATCGTGCGAAAAATGCCGCAAAGACCGCCGTTTGCGACAATGTTTTCGAGCGGTTGCTCATTTTCTCTTTTGATAAAGGGTGTCAAATCCATTTTCATATCCTCCAATGTATCATATTTGACTTTTTTATATTATAGCAAAATCACTTCGGTCAGTTGGTCGGTGCGGCAAACGGTGTAGGTATAAAGGGTGTTCGTTTTGGAGGGGTCCATTAAAAGCACGGCGGCTTTTGCGCGCTCCACGGCGATCTTATCGATCTCGGCAATGTCGGCGTTGCCGTCGGTCACATATCCGTCGGGGGAGAGTCCCTCGCAGGAAAGAAAGGCAATGTCGGGGTTGATGGAGCGCAGGAACGTTTCCGCCTGCCGTCCCGAAAGGTTGCCCTCGATCTCGTTGTATCTCCCGCCGGTCAAAAAGCAGGGAATATGCATTTTGGAAATTTGAAACAAGAGGTGAACCGAGTTGGTGATCACCTGTAAATTTTTATATTGCTGCAAATAGGGGAGCAGGTAGGAAAGGGTGGACGAGGTGTTGAAAAAGAGGACCTGCCCATCGTGAAGGTACTTTGCCGCCCGGAGCGCAAGCTCCTTTTTTTGCTCTTTGTTAATCTCCATCCGGTACCAGATGGGGTATTGGAATTCGGACTCGTTCATCACCGCGCCGCCGTGGACGCGTTTGAGTAAGCCTTCCTCCTCCATCAGTTGCAGGTCGCGGCGAATGGTCATTTCACTGAAATAGAGCGTTTTGGAAAGCTCGGCCACCTTTACGGCGCCGGTGCTGTTTACAGTTTGCAAAATCTTTTTTTGCCGGGCGTTCAGTTCCATTTTTCGGCCTCCTTTGCGGGTTCTGTCTTCATCATACCACAAAGCGGACAAAAAAGCAACTGTTTTTGTTCGATTTTGTTTGATTTTTGTTCGATTTTCAAAATATCGAACATCTATTGCCATCGCGCACGGAATGTGATAGAATAAAATTGTAGAAAAAGCGTATTCCCAAAAGGGATATGCCAACCGTATTAAAAAAATAAAAGGAGTGGACCAAAGATGAAAAAGACAGACATTGTCATCATCGGCGCGGGTGCCGTAGGCAGCGCGCTGGCGCGGGAACTTGCCAAATACAAGCTGGACGTTACCGTGGTCGAAAAGAACGAAGATTTGGGCGGCGACAGCTCCAAATCCAACAGTGCCATCATTCATACGGGCTATGATGCAAAGCCGGGAACGCTGGAAAGCCAACTGGTGGTTGCCGCCAACCCGATGTATGATAAGATCACCAAGGATCTGGACATTCCGTTCAGCCGCATTGGCGCATTGCTGCCGGCCTTTACGCAGGAGCAGTTCGAGCAGCTGCCCGCGCTCAAACACAAGGCAATGCTCAACCGCGTTTACGACATTGAATACCTGACCGGCGAGCAAATGCTCCAAATGGAGCCCAACCTCAATCCCGAGGTCAAGG
>JBGUNW010000079.1:0-6276 GCA_045117555.1 Eubacteriales bacterium | reverse complement strand
TATGCAAGGTTGGCTCGCGTGGTGCTGCTCTTATAATTTTCGTATGAAATTAAAAATATAATTCCCAAAAACAGCAATTAAATGACTATAAGCGCAGAGGGCGAAAAAGTGAGCATAATAACAGCTATTACACTAGGAATCACAATCGCAGGATTTGCGGGCGGTATTATTACGGCCGTCGCTAAACTTGCGACCAAAACGGGGCGGCTTATGGAACAATTAGAGAGCAACGAAAAACGCGACACCGAAGAACGCGCAAAAGTCGAGGCTAACTTCAAAGAACTATACGGCCGAGTAAATCAGACCGAGTGCGACATTAAAGCGCAGGGGACGGCAATAAACAACCTCGTCGCTACCTGCTCGCGTATCGAGGCAAAACTCGACCGCGTAATCGAGGCGCGCGGCTAATGCAGATAATACACGACTTCTTAACAATCAACGAATACAGCAGACCCGGGCGCTCTTTAAAAGAGGTGCTCGGCGTTGTCTTACATTGGACGGCAAACCCTGCCGCTAATGCGAAACAAAATCGCGATTATTTCGAGGCGCTCAAATCGGGCGCCGGCACTTACGCGAGCGCGCATTACATCATAGACCAAAACGGGCTAATAGTGGCAGCCGTGCCCGAGTACGAAATCGCATACCATTGCGGCAGCTCGCAGCCCGACCCGAAAAGCGGGGAAATATACACCGACGAGGCGCGGCGCAGATTCGGACGCTACGCCACCCCGAGCAACTCGCCGAATAATTGCACGCTCGGCGTTGAATTGTGCCCGGTCGACGGCGCGGGCAACTTCTCGGACGCGACAATTAACAGCGCGATTGATTTATGCGCCGATATTTGCAGGCGCTACAATCTCGACGCAGCCGACCTCATAACACATCACGACGTTGTAGGCTGGAAAGATTGCCCGAAACTATGGACGGCAAAGCCGGCGCTGTTTCAAGCATTTTGTTATAGCGTGGCTGAAAAAATATCGAGGGGCTAATTATGGCAGAGGAAAACACAACAGAAACAACAGAGAAAAAAGGCGTAAAAGCAAAGGGCGCGAGCCTATGGGGACAGATTGCCGCCGCCGTGTGGGTCGGTGGTTGGAGCGCTGCGCAATTCATTAAAGACTTGACCGCAGGGCGACCGCTCGATATTAAGACCGTAATTATTAGCGGCCTTGCTATTGCGGCGTGTTTTACTCCCGTTTATTTTAATCTGCTTATGGATAAAATACGCGATATTAAAATCGGAGGTTAGTAAATGCAAATAATCGCTTGTATTGCGGTAGCCGTTGCGGCTGTATTATTCGGTGTGGGCTCCTCATGGCTCGCAGCTAAAGAACGCAAGGGACGCAAGGAAAAAGAAAAAGAACTAGAGGAGGCTCGCGAAAATGCGCAGCACATGGCAGAGGCAAACGAAATCAAAGAAAACGCTAACAGCGGCAATCTTGACAATGACATTAATTATATGGGCGACATCTTGCACCAGCTCGCCCAAAAATAAAAGCGTGATTATTAAAGCACCCGACCCCGTAGACGCGGACGGCGTGCTCGTTATAAAAACGCTGCACGCGGGCGACGTTTACCTCGTACCCGAGGACGGCGTATACTTGCCGGCGTGGTATTGGCGCAAAGTATTTGATTATATCGTCGACACACAAGCCGCGCAGGGCAACGTCATAAAAGACGAAAAAAAATGACTATAAGCGCGGAGGATATAACACTATGAAGAAATGGGGAATTATTGGCGCGCTGTTTTTCGTCGCTGCTGTAATCGTTGGTTACTTCTGCAAGTTTGACGCCGCTATCGTTATCGAGCTGGGCGCCGCTGCATTTGGTTTTACCGCTATTGTTTGTAGCGCTGTAAACTACTCAAAGAAAAACAATATTAAAACATGGGCTACCGTTTTAATTATTGTACTCGCTGCCGTGGGCGGCGTGTTATGCTGTATTGGCGGCTTGAATCAGAGTATTTTCGCCGAGATCTCGGGCGCGGCACTTGCCTTGCTCGCTGTAATATTCGGGCTTGTTTACTCAAAAAAAAGCGCCTAGTAAAAATCATTAATTAAAAAATATGCGCCGTACTCCCTTATCGCACCGGGGAGCGCGGCGTTTTTTATTTAAAAAAATGACTATAAAGGCAGCGAGGCGCGACGCGTTATAAGGGCGCTATTTATTTTCAACCTGCCGCGGCGGCGGCGTATAATTCACGCGTAAAGGGGACAAAATGAAAAGAGAAGAACTTAAAGCACTCGGCTTAACCGACGAGCAAATCGACTCGGTTATGAAACTCAACGGCGACGACATCAACCGCGAGAAAAGCAAGTTTGCAGACTACGACGAAATCAAGCAGCAGCTTGAAAAGGCCAACGCTACAATTAACAGCATGGCAGACTATGACGCCGTTAAGGCAGACGTTGCGAAATACCAGCAGGAGGCCGAAACCGCAAAGAAAGAGGCCGAGGCGAAAGTAAAGCGCCTCGAATTGCAGGCGAAAATTAAGGACTTTACAAGCACTAAAAAGTTTGTGAACGACTACACACGCGACGCAATCAACGCGCAGCTTGAAAGCGCATTGAACGACGACGCAAACAAGGGCAAATCGCTTGACGACTTGCTCAAAGCCCTAACAGACGGCAAAGAGGACGTTTTCTGCGAGGAAAACGCACCGACACCGCCGACCGTGCCGGGCATGAACGGGGAGCCGCAGACAACTAGCGGCGTAGAGGCTGCATTTAAAGCGCTTAACCCTACACTTAATATTTAGGAGGCTACAATATGGCAGTAGCATTGCAGGACAGATACAGCAAATTAGTTGAGGCAAAGCTCAAGGCTGAAATCGTACAGAAAGACGGCGTTATTTGGAATAACGACTACGAGGGCGACCCAAAAGCGGGCGCCGTAAAAATCCCGGTAAGAGGCAACGCGCAGGTTGTTTCTTATGACAAGCAGAACGGCGCTACAAAGTCGTTTACAAACGGATCATTCGATACACTTACTATCGACAAGGACTACGCCGTAAACGAAGTTATCGACGGTTACGACGCAGACGCCGTGCCGGACAATATCGTAGCAAACCGCCTCGACGCTGCAGGCGAGGGACTCGCATTGCAGATTAACACAGACGGTACAGTAGAATTGCTCGACAAGGCAACAGTAGCCGGACAGTCAAGCGCTACAAGCAAGTCGAATATCTACGAGCGCCTCGTAGATATCGGCACATTAATGACAAAGGCATACGTGCCAGCTACAAACCGCTGGGCACTCGTAAACCCGGACGCAATGGCATTCGTGCGCAAGTCGGCAGAGTTTACAGCAGCAAGCCAGCTCGGCGACACAGTAAAGCAGACCGGCGCCGTTGGTATGATTGCGGGCTTTATGATTTTTGAGGACGCAACACTCCCAGCTCACGCTAACGTTATCTGCGGACATAAAAATTGGTGCTGCCGTGTAAACGAATGGCAGAAAGACGTACACCTGCAGAGCCTCGACGGCTCGGGCGTATACATCGGCGCTAGTGCTATTCAAGGCCGCAAGATTTACGGCCACAAGGTTACTAACTCGGCTGCCGTAGTTATGGATTCGGGCGTATTGCTCCCAACCGTAGCAATCGCAAGCCACACCGCAACTGTAACACTCACAAGCACAAACGCAACCGGCGCTAAATACCGCATTAAACACGGCACTACATGGGGCGCTTGGACTACTTACGACGGCAGCAACAAGCCTACAACGCAGGCAAATGACGTAATTGAAGTATACGGATTTGACGCAGACGGCGTACGCTCGGGAACTGTAAGCACAACAGACGCGTAATAGAGGGGCGGCACAATGGCACAATTTGACAATGTAACATATACACATTATCACACCGACCTTGGCCGTTCGGTAGTGCCGGACGCCGCCACCTTTGACGCGTACAAGCTGGAAACCGTTTTATATGTCAAATCGTTGTTAGACGACGAGCTGCTTATAGAACGCCAGCCGGGCGGAATTGACGACGCGTGCTGCATGATGATTGAGGAATCATACAAGGCAGCACAGACCGCAGCAGGAAACGGCGAAAGCGCCGGCGCTATTACCTCGGAATCTATAGGCGGCTATTCGTACTCAAAGAGTACAAAGGCCGCAGATATTGCAGCCGAGAAAAACACAAAAAGCGCCGACAGCCTGCGCTATAAGTGGCTCGAGTTATATTGCCACGTACTCACGGGGAGGCGCTAACGTATGATACCGCAGCGACTTCTCGTGCATACCTGCACATACGAAACCCCGAGCGGCTACGACCGCGACGGCGAGCCGACATATAGCGAGCCGGTAACACTTTCACACGTAAGGTTTGAGGCTGTTATCGCTGCCGCTAAAAGCGACGTGGGCGAAAGCAAGGACGATAAATTAACACTCTACTATGAGCCGTTTTTTTCAAATCCTGCAATCGTGCCCATTGAGCTGGCGCGCGTTACATGGGGCGGCAATGCGTACACAATCCGCAGCGTTACACCGCGCTACACGCAGGGCGGCGACGCCGTGCACCATTACGAGGCGGCCTTAGTATGAGCGGCGTGTCATTTAATACTAAAGTCATATTGAACGACGCAAAAATTAAGGCAGATATTGACGGGGCGTTGAAAAGCGCGCAGGCGCCGCTCGACGCTATGGTATTAGCAGATAGTAATTACTTCGTACCCGTAAAAACGGGAACGTTACAGAAATCGGCTATTATCAACACCCGCCTTGGCAGCGGCGAAGTTGTGTGGCGCACTCCATACGCCCGCCGCCATTATTACAACTACGAAAAGCCCGAGCACCAAATCAACCCCAACGCGTGCAGCAAGTGGTTTGAGGCGGCAAAGGCTCGGTGGCTTGATAAATGGGTAAGGCTAGTTAATGAGTACGTTTACCGTAAGTAATATTATAAACACGTGGGTTGAGTCACAACTCGAGCTCACGCAGATATATAACGACGTTATCCCGGACACGGCGAAAAATGCTATTTGTTTGCGTTATGAGCCTGCACCGGCAGCAGAGCGCCGCTACACCGACGGCACGCGCTTATTAAAATGGAATCTTACGTATTACGTAAGAAACGCAAAGCAGGCCGACGCCCGCGCCCTTGCGGACAAGATAACGGCAGCGCTTGACGGCGCGCACATCTACGACGCAACGAGCGGAATAACGATAGAAACCGAGGCAGCAACCCTGCCACAGTTTATTAACGTAGACGAAAAAAACAACACAATTTATTGCGCGTCGATAGTAGCAACCTACCTCGAGCCGCGCGAATAAAGGGGGACAATATGGGACTTATCCATAAGACAAAATTTGTGCCATTTATCGACGTTAGCAAGACTTCGAGCCCGTCGTGGGTACAGATTAAAAAATCAACAACTTACTCGCTGGCGCTCAATCCACAGACAAAAACATTCGATTTTATCTCGAGCGAAAACCCCGAGGAAGAAATCGACAGCTACCAGCCCGCTTTGAGTCAGTCGCTTACAATGTTTGACGACGAGCCGGACTTCGCAACTGTTTTCGATATGGTTTACCACTTACCAACCGGCGGCGACGCCCACCGCAACGTATTGCTCGTATTCTATGCAAGCAAGCAGGACGTAAACACATACGCACTCACAGAGGACGAGGACATTGTAGAGGGCAAGACCTACTACACACGCAGCGGCTCCGAGGGCTCATACGTTTACACAGCCGTAGAAAATCCGGTAAAAGCAAGCCTCGGCACATACTACGAAGTTACCGCAACTACAACTTACTACAAGGCATGGAAAGTTAACTCCGTTGTAAAGCTGGGAACACTCGACAGCGTAAATCAGTCTATCGACTTCGACCTCGCACTCAACGAGCGCGACGAGGGCGCCGTAACTGTAAGCGCGCAGGGTGTACCGACATTCATTGCCGGGACATGGGTAGGCGACGTATTTACACCGGCAGCATAACGAATGTTTACGCTGCAAAAAGCAAGGCTCCCGGAAACAATCAACGTTAACGGGAGCCTTTATAAAATACATACAGATTATCGCTATTTTTTGCGTTTCCGGGAGCACCTGCAAGAGCCGACGGCAAAAACGGACGACTTCGACTATATGTACAAAGACACCCCGCCAGCCGACCGCCTCGAGGGTATACGCAAATTATGCGAGTTTATGACACCGCCGCAGGAACTCCCACGGCGTACGGGCACGGAAACGAGCGAAATAGTAATAGACTACGAAATCGACGCCCCGTACATCTATGCGGCATTTATGGAGCAATACGGGCTCGATTTAT
>JBGUNW010000078.1:0-10823 GCA_045117555.1 Eubacteriales bacterium | reverse complement strand
AAAAACCGACTTTATACATTTTTTGGAGGGAGTTATGAAAAAACTTCTCGCATTCACTCTTGCTTGCCTGATGTTGGTTTCCTGCTTCGCGCTCGCAGCATGCGGTAAGAAAGAAACAAAACTCAGCGCAACCCAAGAAATCATCAAACAAGCGCAAACCATGTCCCTGGAAGAACTGGCAAGAAAAGCCATTGAGGAATCCAACGGCAAGACCTTCTACGGCGTTGGTAACTCCAGCCGCGGTAAGAGCGCGCTCCCGCTCTTCATCAAGTATCTGCAAACCATTGATTCAAGCTACAATATGAGTTTTGAATGGCAGCAGCCGAAGAACAACAAGATCTTCGATCAGCTGACCGCCGATTCCAAAAAGGCCACCGGCACCTTTGCCATGACCCTGATTCAGGACGGCAACCAGATCGAAAGCAAAATGGTGAAAACCGGCATTCTGGATACCTTTGTTCCAAAGGATTGGGCAGAGGCCAACGGCGTAAAAACCGAGGATTACAACGGATATCTTGCTCTGCAAACGCTGAACAAGGTCTTTATGTACAACTCCACCGGTACCAAGACCTATACCAACTGCTGGGATTTCGTTGCGGAAGGCGAACACGGTTTGTTTATGGACATTGACTCCGAGCTCGTTGGCAAAAACTTCCTGTATATGCTCACCAAAGACGAGTATGCAAACCAGCTGAAAGCCGCTTACGACGCGCTGCCGGCCAGCAAGAAGGCCTATATTGATACCGCTGTTGCCGCCGTAGAAGGCGACGCAAGAGATTTTGGCCTCGGCGCCAACGGCAAATACGCTCTTGCCTGGATCAAACTCTGGGTGGAAAGCTACAACGCACAAACCGACGACGGCCCGATCTGCAATGATTTGGTAAAGAGCTCTTCTACCGACGCGTTCGGCCTGATCGTATATTCCAAACTGCGCTCGGTTGAGGAAACCGAAACCACCTCTAAAAACAACATTAAAATTGCCGCTTACCAGAACGGCTACCAGGGCATTGGCGGCTACGGTTACTGCCATTACCTGTTTGTAACCGACAACTCTCCGCTTCCCTGGACCGCCTGCGCGTTCATCGCTTACATGACCTGCACCGTTGACGGTTTCAGCGCATGGGGCAAAGATATGGGCGGCTACTCCTCCAACCCCGTTGTTATGCAGGGGACCGAGGAAACTTACCACCATTCCACCCGCGGCAACGCCGAGGACGGAACCGTTGAATTTGAAGCAATGAACGATAAGGGCTTTACCTGGTGGAAAGACAGACTCGTGATCGAGGATCCCGCTTACTGCGCATCGGTTGCGTTCACGGTAGGAAGCTGGATTGAACTGCTGACCAAATATAAAGGATAATTTTGCGATAATTAACTGATTACCGGGGGCTGTATTCATTATAATACAGCCCCTTCTTGGAGGATATATGACCAATCAACTGAACGTAACCAAAAGGGCGTCATCCTTCCGTATCGGTCGCAACAAACTGCTCACCTTCCTTTCGCAACCGTATAACGTTATTCTGATCGTGCTGGGAGTGGTTTGTACCATTACCACGTTCGCGCCGATCATTGCCATCATTGAGGATACGCTGAAGATCCACCCCGGAACGATCGATCAATATCTATCCGGGAAGACAGAGGGATTTTCCTTTGTAAACTACGTTGACCTGTTTACCAGCAAGTTGGCAAAAACCAATTTGTGGGAACCGCTCGGCAACACGCTTATCATTTCTTTCTTTGCCTGCGTAACGGCAATTCTGGTAGGCGGTCTGTTTGCTTTTTTGGTCACGCGGACCAACATGAAGTTCAAAAAGTATTTAAGCGCCATCTTCATTTTCCCGTACATCATGCCGCAATGGACGCTGGCACTGGTTTGGAGAAACCTGTTCAACTCCCATGCCGTTACCGGAACGAGCGACGGCCTTCTTGCCTCGCTGTTCGGAATTGAAATGCCGCTTTGGTGGTGCCAAGGTATTTTCCCCTGTATTATCGTGTTGGGATTGCACTATTCGGCCTTTGCCTATATTCTGATCGGCGGAATTTTCCGCAATATGGACGCCAACCTGGAAGAGGCGGCAACCATTCTCAACACGCCCAAGTGGCGTATTGTAACGCGTATTACGCTCCCTATGGTCAAACCGGCCATTCTTTCCACCGTGCTGCTGGTGTTCGGCAGCTCCATGGGCAGCTACCCGGTGCCGCACTACCTTAAACTTTCCACACTTTCAACCCGCTATTTGGAAATGAGCGATAAATATGCGGGCGAAGCAAGTATTCTTGCCGTTATTATGATGGTGATCGGCGTTGCCATTATGATCATTAACCAGCAAAGCTTGAAGAGCCGCAAAAACTACACCACCGTTACCGGGAAGTCGGGGCAAATTTCCAAAATCAACCTCGGCAAAGTGGGCAAATACGTTATTGCCATCATTCTGATCTTTACAACGTTTATGACCAGTATCTACCCGCTGATCTCCTTCGCGTTTGAAACGTTTCTGCCCAACCCGGGCGATTACAGTTTCCTGCGCACGTGGAATCCCAATAACCTGACGCTCAAATGGTGGATCACCAGCGAAAACGTGACCGAAAACGGCCTTTACGGGCAAATGGGTATGCTTTTCAACCAAACGATATGGAAAGCTTACGGCGGAACGATCTTCCTTTCCGTCATGTGTGCGTTTTTCGCGGGTACCATCGGAACGTTGATCGGCTACGCGGTGTCCAAAAAGCGCCGCAACCGCTTTGCAAACTACGTCAACAACATTGCGTTCCTGCCGTATTTGATGCCCTCGGTTGCCGTTGGCATTGCGTATTTCATTCTGCTTGCAACAAACGATCATTTCAATTTGTATAACACCTACGCGCTTTTGATTATCGTCGGAACGGTCAAATACATTCCGTTTGCAAGCCGCGCATCGCTCAACTCCATGCTGCAACTCAGCGGAGAGATCGAGGAATCTGCGCTGATCCAGAACGTTCCGTGGTTCAAGCGAATGTTCCGCATCATCATTCCAATTCAGAAATCCTCGATTTTGAGCGGATTTTTGCTCCCGTTTATCACCTGTATGCGTGAGCTTTCTCTGTTCATGCTGCTTTGCGTGCAGGGCTTTATCATGTCCACCACGATGGATTACTTTGATGAAATGGGACTTGCCGCTTTTTCCAGCGGTATGAACCTAATGCTGATCGTTACCATCCTTATCTTCAACGGGATCATCAATAAGGTCACCGGTGCAAGTCTGGATAAAGGGATCGGCGGTTGATCGGCAAAATGAAAACAACAGAAAGGAATTGCGGCTTATGCCAGAGATTATTTTAACAGACGTTACCAAACGGTGGGGCAATTTTTACGCCGTTGACCATTTGACCATGACGATTGAGGATAACGCGTTCGTTACCCTGCTTGGGCCTTCGGGGTGTGGCAAAACCACCACCCTGCGTATGATTGCCGGCTTGGAGACCCCTACCAGCGGCAGAATTACCATTGGCGATCGCGTGGTTTTCGACAGCGAGCAGGGCATCAACATTCCCGCAAACAAGCGGCGCGTGGGCTTTTTGTTCCAGAACTATGCCCTTTGGCCCAACATGACCGTTTACCAAAACATTTCCTTTGGTCTTACCAACATCAAAGAGGAAATGCCCAAAGTCAATTTCAAGGCGAAAACGGCGCAAAGAAAGATCGAAATTCTTGCCGATCCGAAAAAGCTGGCCGCGTTGATCAACGATTCCACCGATAAGGATGGAAAACTCAACCGGCAAAGAGCTGTTCTTAAAATGATCGATACCTATGAAATATCCATTTACACCGCAAAAGAGCTGCTTGAACTGGGTGTTCACGAGGGAAAAGACCCTGCCGGAGAAATTGCAAGATTGCAAAATCTGGTAGACGGCGAAAGGTCCGCCGCCGAGGCAAAGGGCTTTACCCTGAATGAGAATTTTGAATACGAAAAAGGCGGAGCGGTCGTCACCAAAGTCCGCAAACTTTCCAAAGAGGAAGTGGACCTTGCCGTTCGCCGTGTTTCGCGCATTGTGAAAATCGGAATGTTTATGGATCGTTACCCGGCCGAGCTTTCCGGCGGTCAGCAACAGCGCGTTGCCATTGCAAGAACGCTCGCGCCAGAGCCCACCGTGCTCTTTATGGACGAACCGCTTTCCAACCTGGACGCGAAACTTCGGTTGGAAATGCGCTCCGAGTTGCAGCGGCTGCACCTGGATACCGGCAGCACCTTCGTTTACGTTACCCACGACCAAATGGAAGCAATGACGCTTGCCACAAAGATTTGTCTTTTGGATAACGGCGTACTCCGCCAATACGACGCGCCGCTCACCGTTTATCGTAACCCGAGCGACACCTTCGTTGCCGACTTTGTGGGCAGCCCCGCCATCAACTTTGCGCAAGCGCACGGCGAAGCCGTGGACGGCGGAATTGAGCTTTCCTTCCTGGAAGGCGTGAAAGGCGTGTTCCGCCCCACCGAGCCGTTAGACCTTGCCGAATGGATCAAGGGCGACTACGAAAAGGACCGCGAAATTGCCGAATGGCGCGCCGAACTGCTCAAAGATAAGCGCAACGTGGAAAAAGGCAACAAGGATACCGTTTTCAAATGCCACATTGCCAAAGTGGATGAAACCGAGTTTGAGGAAGAGCGCCCGGCCGGCGATAACGACTTCATCCTCGGCATTCGCCCCGAGGCGATCCAGATCAGCGAAAAAGGAAAGATCTCGGCCGAGGTTTACAGCTCCATGCCGACCGGTATGGAAACCACCGTGCGGCTGCGCGTTGGCAACCTGCTCCTCACCGGCGTTTCCTTCGGAAAGATCACCTTTGCGCTGGAAGAAAAAGTACGGTTTGATTTCGGCAAATCCGAGGTCGTGCTTTTCTCGGCGCGTTCGGGACGGCTCATCTCCACGGGTACGCTCGAACTGTAAAAAAAAGATACCTGTTCTGCGCCGCCGGAACTTCCGGCGGCGCTTTTTTGCGCAAGTGGTTCTTGACTTTTTTTGTATTTTTCTTTATAATAGATACAGAATAATCAATATATACGATAAAAAACGGTTTTTCGAGGTTTTTAAATGGAACTTTACGCGGTTTTATCGCTGATCGGGGGATTGGCGTTTTTCCTGTTCGGAATGCATACCATGTCGTCCTCGCTTTCCAAAATGGCGTCGGGCGGTTTGGAGCGTATGCTCAAACGGGTCACTTCCAATCCCATTTTGAGCTTGCTTTTGGGCGTGGTCATCACCGTTGCTATGCAGTCCTCATCGGCAACAACGGTCATGCTGGTCGGCCTTGTCAGTTCGGGGCTCATGCAGTTTTCGCAAACGATCTACGTCATTCTGGGCGCAAATGTGGGAACAACACTCACGGCCTGGATCCTGTCGCTTTCGGGCATTCAGAACGAGGCGGTGTGGGTGCAAATGCTCAAACCCTCGCATTTTTCGCCCATTGTTGCCATTATCGGCATTGTGCTGTTAATGTTCACCAAGTCCGATAAAAAGCGCACGATCGGAACGGTGATGATCGGTTTTGCGCTTTTGATGTTCGGTATGACGTTGATGAGCGATTCGGTCAGCCCCTTGGCGGAAAAGCCCGAGTTTCAAGAGGTGCTGGAACGCCTTGCAAACCCCTTCCTCGGCCTTGTGGTTTCGCTCGGTTTTACCGCCGTGGTGCAAAGCTCGGCCGCCACGATCGGCGTTTTGCAGGCCATTTCGCTTTCGGGCGGTATGAGCTATGCCATGGCCATTCCCATGGTCATGGGGTTGAATATCGGCACCTGCGCCACCTCGCTCATCTCCTGCATTGGCGCCAACACCAACGCCAAGCGGGTTGCCGTTGCGCACCTGACAATCAAAATTCTGGGCGCACTGGTCGGGCTTCCGATTTTTCTGCTTTTGTTGCGGTTTGGCCTGCTTCCTTTCTCGGCCGAGGCGGTAACGCCGTGGAGCATCGCGTTGATCCATACCGTTTACAACCTGATCCTGACGCTTTTGTTCCTGCCGCTTTCCAAACCGCTCACCCTGCTTGTGGAAAAGCTGGTGCGGGAAAAGAAGCAGGAAAAAGGCGAGGCGGTTTTCACGCTGGACGAGCGGCTTTTGCGCGTTCCCTCGGTTGCCATTGCCGAATGTGCCAACAAGACCGGCGAAATGTGTACCATTGCGCGCAGCGTTTTGCAGGATTCGTTTGAAATTCTGTTTGATTACCGCAAGGAGATTGCGGAAAAAATTGAAGAGCAGGAGAACAAACTGGACCTTTTGGAGGATAAACTCGGCACTTATCTGGTACCGCTCGGAACCAAAAACCTCTCCGTTTCGGATAGCCGCAAGGTTTCCGAAATGCTGCACACCATCGGCGATTTTGAGCGGTTGGGCGACCATGCCGTTAACCTGATGAAGGTCTCGCGCGAGATCAATGAGAAAAAAATCGTCTTTTCGGCCGACGCGATGAAGGAATTACAAACCGCCCTTGCGGCCGCAACCGAAATTTTAGACCTGACCGAGGAGTCTTACCGCACCGGGAACGTGGAACTTGCCCACAAGGTCGAGCCGTTGGAACAGGTGATCGACCGCCTGATCTCCACCACCAAGGATCACCACATCGACCGCCTGGTAGCCGGCAACTGCACCATTGAGCACGGCTTTGTGCTTTCGGATATTCTGACCAACATCGAGCGCGTTTCCGACCACTGCTCCAACGTTGCCGTTGCGCTCATCGAGCTGGGTCACAATTCGTTTGAAACGCACCAATACCTCAACGGCGTAAAATCCGGAAACGAGGAATTTGAACGGCAGTATGCCGTTTACGCCGAAAAATACGGTGTTTGACGGCAAAAAAGTATTCCTATTTTAATAAAAAGATTGACAAACCGGAATGTTTATGATAAACTGGTAGTCGAACGACGGTGAAGGAGTCCCGCAAACCGGCAATTTGCAGAGAGCGCGCGTTTGGTGAAAGCGCGCAGTTGCACGGTTCGCAAAACGGGGGATCGCTCCCGAGTCGGTTTGCCCAAGGCCGCAAAGGCGGTTGCGTAAGCAAACCCGCAGCCCTCGCGTTAAGAGGAAAAAAGTGCGCCGCTTTGCGGCGAAGATGAGTGGTACCGCGGAACTTTCCGTCTCATATTCCCCTTTCCGGGGGATATGGGGCGGTTTTTATTTCAAAAAAGAAATTCTTTCAGATACAGGAGTTGAAAAAATGGCAAAAGATTACACAAGCACGTTAAATCTGCCAACCACCGAATTCCCCATGCGGGCAAACCTGCCCGAACGGGAGCCGGGAATGCTGGAATACTGGCAAAAGATCAGACTGTACGATCTGTTGCAGAAAAACGGCGCCGGAAAACCGCTGTTCAACATTCATGACGGCCCCCCGTTCTCCAACGGGAATATCCACATGGGAACGGCGATGAACAAAATTCTCAAAGATATCATCAACAAATCCAAAACCATGGCGGGCTTCCACGTGCCCTACTATCCCGGCTGGGATAACCACGGTATGCCCATTGAATCCGCCATTATCAAGCAGAACAAGCTGGACCGCAAGAAAATGTCCATTCCCGAGTTCCGCAACGCCTGCCATAAATTCGCGCAGGACTTTGTGGAAAAGCAGATGGAGCAGTTCAAGCGGCTTGGCGTGACCGCCGACTGGGATCATCCCTACCTGACCATGAACCCCTCGTTTGAAGCGCGCGAGATCAAGGTGTTCGGCGAAATGTACCGCCGCGGCTATATCTACAAGGGGATGAAGCCGGTTTACTGGTGTCCGCATGATGAAACCGCGCTTGCCGAGGCCGAGATCGAGTATCAGACCGATCCCTGCACGTCGATCTACGTCAAATTCCGCGTCAAGGACGACCAAGGCAAACTGGCGGGGCTTTGCGACCTTTCCAAAACCTATTTCGTTATCTGGACGACCACAACGTGGACGCTTCCCGGCAACCAGGCCATTGCCCTGAACCCGGTGGAAAATTACGTGCTGGCGCGCGTGGAGAGCGGCGAAACCTACATTCTTGCCGAGGCGCTTTGCGAAAAGACCATGAAGGCCGCCGGCATTGCAAGCTGGGAGATTCTTGCTTCCTTCAAAGGTCAGGATTTTGAGTACATGACCGCGCGGCATCCGTTTTTGGATCGTGATAGTCTTGTGGTCGTTGCCGATTACGTCACCATGGATAGCGGTACCGGCTGCGTACACACCGCCGGCGGTTTCGGCGCCGACGATAACGTGACCTGCCGCCGCTACAAACTGCCGCCCCTCGTCCCAGTGGACGACCGCGGTTACCAAACCGCCGAGGCCGGCAAATTCGCGGGCCTGCGCTACGATGAATCCAATAAGGCCATTCTTGCCGATCTGATCGAAACCGGCGCGCTCCTCGCCTCCGAGGAGTTGACGCACGAATATCCTCACTGTTGGCGTTGCAAACAGCCCATCATCTTCCGCGCAACGCCGCAATGGTTCTGCTCGGTGGAGGCCTTCAAAGAGGACGCCGTTCGCGCGGCTGACGCCGTGCAGTGGCTTCCCGAATGGGGCGGCGAGCGGATGAAGCAAATGATCCGCGAGCGCGCCGACTGGTGCATTTCCCGCCAGCGCCATTGGGGCTTGCCGATCCCGGTATTCTACTGCGAGGATTGCAAAAAGCCCATTGTGACCGACGAAACCATCGAAGCCGTTTCCAAAGCGTTTGCCGAGAGCGGCTCGAACATCTGGTACGAAAAAACCGCCGCCGAGCTGTTGCCCGCCGGCTTTACCTGCCCGCATTGCGGCGGCAAATCCTTCTATCAGGAAACCGATACGCTGGACGGCTGGTTCGATTCGGGTTCTTCCCATTTTGCCGCTTGCGAAAACGAGGGCTACCGCTGGCCGGCCGACCTCTATCTGGAAGGCGCCGATCAGTACCGCGGCTGGTTCCAGTCGTCGCTCTTGACCTCGGTTGGCGCGGGCAAAAAGGCCGAAGCCCCCTACCGCACCGTCCTGACACACGGTTGGGTTGTGGACGGCGAAGGCAAAGCCATGCACAAGTCGCTCGGCAACTCGGTGCTTCCCTCGGACGTGATCCCCAAATACGGCGCCGATCTGGTGCGCCTGTGGGTCGCGTCCTCGGATTACCGCGTTGACGTTCGCGTTTCGGATCCGATTTTCCGTCAGCTTTCCGACGCTTACCGCAAGATCCGCAATACCGCGCGCATTTTGATTGCCGATTTGAATGACTTTGACCCGAATACCGACGCGCTCCCGTTTGACGCGCTGCCCGAAATCGACCGCTGGATCGTTTCGCGCATGAACGAGCTGACGCAAACCGTGCGCCGGGCCTATGTCGATTACGAATTTCACGTGATCTATCACGAAATCGGCAATTTCTGCGTCAATGATCTTTCCAAACTCTATATCGACATTACCAAAGACCGCGTTTATGTGGAAAAAGCGCAAAGCAAAGAGCGCCGTGCCGCGCAAACGGCCATGTATTTCGTGCTTTCCGGCCTGATCCGTTTGCTCGCGCCCATCCTCTCCTTTACCGCCGAGGAAATGTGGCAGGCCATTCCGCACAAGGCCAACGACAAAACCGAAAGCGTTTATTTGAACGATTTGCCGGAATATGATGAAACGCTTGTGTATTCCGACATTCGCGCAAAATGGGATCACCTGTTTGATTTACGCGACGATGTGATGAAGGCGCTGGAACTTGCCAGAGCCGAAAAGCTGGTTGGCAAATCGCTGGAAGCAAAGATCACCGTTTACACCGAGGAAAAAGAACTGTACGAATTGCTCTCGTCGTTTGGCAAGGAGCTGGAAACCGTGTTCATCGTGTCGGGTGTGAAGTTGGAATTTGGCAAAGCGCCCGAAAGCGCGCATAACGAGGGAACTTTCCCCATCGGCGTGCTGGTGGAAAAAGCCGACGGCTGCAAGTGCGACCGTTGCTGGACGTTTGCCGTTGAGGGCAAACACACCGAGGACGGCGGCTTCCTGTGCGAGCGGTGCCGCAAGATCCTGGGCGAATAATTCCTTGTTCCAAAGTCAAAAAGCAATAACAAGAACAATTCTTATTCTAAAAAGGAGGGGCGTATGACGACCATTATCATTCTGGCGGCAATCGTTTTAGGCATTGTCGGGTTAGATCAACTTTCCAAATGGATCGTTGTGCAAAACCTGCCGTTGGGTGAATCCTACGAATGGATCCGCAAAGTCGTTCATTTCACCTACGTTCGCAACGAGGGCGCCGCGTTTGGCATTTTAAGCAATCACCGCTGGGTGTTTTTGGTGTTCTCCGCGGTTGCAATCGTCGGGTTGGGCGCTTACCTGTTCCGCTTTTGCAAACAGAATTGGGCCGTTAAAATTTCGCTCGCCTTCCTTATCGGCGGCGGCGTCGGCAACATGATCGACCGCATTGCTTTCGGCTACGTGGTGGATTTTATTGAACTGCCGTTTTTGTGGCTGCCGGTGCTCAATCAATATTTTCCCGTTTTCAACATTGCCGATTCGTTTGTTACCGTCGGAGTTGTCCTTCTTGCCGTTTCGCTGATCCGCGAAACCATTCGAGAGGAAAAAGCAAAAAACCAAGGTTCCGCCGCGCCCGCTCCCGAAAATCCGTCGCCGCGATCGGAGGATCAAACGCCCGGAGACGGGAAAGAGAACGACCATGAGTGAACGGAGAGAGGCGATCCTGCCCGCCGAGGCGGCAGGGGAGCGACTGGATAAACTGCTTGCCGGGCTTGCCGGCATTACGCGTTCGGCCGCCGCACGCCTGATCGAGGGCGATCTGGTAACGCTGAACGGAAAGAAGGCAGAAAAAAATACCCGTCCCGCGGGCGGAGAAACGATTGCATGGATCCTGACG
>JBGUNW010000077.1:0-2156 GCA_045117555.1 Eubacteriales bacterium | reverse complement strand
CACCGCCGGCATGGTGATGATGGAAAACACGGTGGACGCCGTGACGATATTGACCGACAGCGCAACGTCGCGGTCGAACTTGGCGGCAAACATCGTGGTGGTTGCCGCGGTCGGCGCCGAGCAGGCGATGACAAACGCGATGACCATATTGCGGTCGAGTCCGAACGGCGCCATGCCGAACAGCACGGCAAGCGGAATGACCGCCAGGCGGATTGCCATGGCGACATAAGCGCCGGCGTCGGTGAACGCCTTCTTGAAATCCGCCTTTGACAGATAGTAGCCGATAATCAGCATGGGCAGCGGCGTGTTGAGGTTGGCAAGGTGGCGCACCGGCTCCGCCGCAAACACCGGCAGCTGCACGCGGCAGACAAACAAAATCAATGCCGCCACCACGCCGATAATGCCGGGGTTCAGCACAATTTTTTTCAGCGAAAGCTGCTTGCGGTCGCCGCTCATGTCCACCAGTCCGTATGTCCAGCAGAACACATTGAAAATGGCGACGAAGATAGAACCGAAAAACTGTCCGTCGTCGCCGAGCAGCGCCTTTTGCAGCGGCAGCGACATAAAGCCGCAGTTGGAGAACACCACCGCAAACTGCAGCACCTTTTTGCGCGCGACGTTTTTATCGTGGAACACAAGCTTGACCAGCGCAATCGACAGCGCCAAAATCAACGCCGCGATGCCTGCCGCCAGAAACACCTGCCCCAGCAGCTCAACGGAAAATTCGCGTTGGAACGCATTGACCATGACGCAGGGCGTGACGATGTACAGCACCACGTCGGTCATCTTCTTGGATGCGTGCTCCGTCAGCATGCCTGCCTTGCCGCAGGCAAAGCCTACGGCAATCAAGATAAACAGCACCAACACCTGCTGCGCAATCAGAATAAAGTTGTCCAAAAACAAAGTTCATACCCTCCTTTTTATACACAGCAATTGTATCATAGTGACAGAAAAAATTCAATAAACAAGGGCATTTCACAATGTCAATACTGTATTATTGACAAAATCCTGCAAAATATATTGTTAAAATTAACCAACTGAAATTTGTATTTTTTTAAAATATGTACTAACCGACAAAAATAATTTGTAATGATTGACAAAGTTTTCCGATAAATGTATAATGTTGGTAAAGTCAAAGGAAAATATAGAATACAGGTATGCAAATACAAACGGATTCCTTTGACTGATGATTTTCATAGGCAGTCCGCTTTTATTTGCATATCAGTATGATATTAATCAAAAAACTGGAAAGAGGGATTTTTGATGGCAACAAAAAAGGCTGCTAAGGCAGCAGAAAAAGAAACAAAGGTAACAAAAGTAACCAAGGCTGCTGCAAAGGCTGCTGAGGCTGTAGAGGAAAAGGTTGAAAAGGTTGCTAAGAAGGCTCCTGCCAAGAAAGCTCCTGCTAAGAAAACCGCTCCCAAGAAGCCTGCTGAGACAAAGGTTAACTTCTTCGTAGAGTTCGGCGGCGTTCAGGTTTCAATCGACGAGGTTGTTGCCAACGTGAAGGCTACCTACGGCAAGGACGCGAAGGAAATCGCTGTTTATCTCAAGCCCGAAGAAAGCAAGGCTTACTTTGTAGCTGACGGCGAAGAGAGCGAAATGGACGTTTACTTCTGCTAATTACCCTGCACAATTCAACACAATTTCAACAAAAGCGGCTGTCAAACCATTTTGACAGCCTTTTTGCTTTTTTTAGTGCCGCCTTTGGATAGCTTCCATCTTTCCAAGACTATCATCAACGGCGGGGCAGGCGTTTACTTTGGCAATGCTTTGCTCTCTCCCAGAAGCTTTCATCTTGTCAAAGGGGAGGTACGGCTGTCGCCCAGACCCCCTCTGTCCCCCTATTAGGGGGGGCAGAAACCCTCGCGGTCTCCCGTTTGCCGCTCTGCGGCAAAATGACAGCCGCAAGGGCTGTCACTACAATGTTATGGAGCGGTTGAGGGTGTGTTGGAAAGTTGGGATTAATCACAACGCTTCTTACATTTCGTAGGGGCGCACCCATGTGTGCGCCCTCAGAAAAGCAGTTATGTCGCCCGGGCGCACACGCGGGTGCGCCCCTACGGAGTTAAGGTTAGGTTGAGCTTTACCGTATAAATTATCATCTTCCCTAAGGGTACGGTGATAATTGATAAGAGTTGAGAAAATGGCTTAAA
>JBGUNW010000076.1:0-1708 GCA_045117555.1 Eubacteriales bacterium | reverse complement strand
TTCAGTTCGTCCACGCGCGCGAAAAAGACATGGAAGCCGCGCAGCGCGTAAAAATCATGATGACGCAGATCCGGCCGCATTTTCTGTTCAATGCACTCAATACCATTCGCGCCTTGTATGCAAAGGATCCGCCGCTGGCGGACAGTACGCTGGAAAATTTCAGCAGCTATCTGCGGCAGAATCTGGATATCCTGAACGATGCGGATCTGATCCCGTTTTCAAAGGAGCTGGAGCATACCCGGCTGTATGCGGAAATTGAAACACAGCGTTTCCCGAACGTTCGTGTGGACTACCGGATCGAAGACAGGGATTTCACGCTCCCCGCTTTAACGGTCCAGCCCCTTGTGGAAAACGCGATCCGCCACGGCGTTCGCGGCAGAAAGGATGCCCTCGTGACGGTAACCGCCGTTCGCGAAGCGGATTTTCACCGTATCACCGTGGAGGATAACGGCGTGGGTTTTGATCCCGACGGGCTGAAAACTTCCGACAGATCGCATATCGGAATTGAAAACGTGAGAAGCCGTGTGGAGCTGCTTTGCGAGGGCACTGTGACACTGAAGAGCGCGCCGGGAAACGGCACTTCCGTTACGCTGCTGATTCCGGACGCATCGAATAAACAGATAAAGGAGGGACCCAAATGCATGTGATCTGCGTGGACGACGAGCCTTTGGCTGCAGAATATACCGTAAAACAATGCCTGCTCGTACCAGGGGTAGAAGACGCGACCGGCTTTACTGATGCGTTTGACGCGCTGGAATGGATCAAAAGCCACCCCACGGAGCTTGCCGTGCTGGATATCAACATGCCTCAGATCAACGGGATCACGTTGGCTGCACGGATCAAAGAAATCACACCGCAAACGGCGATCCTGTTCCTTACCGCATATAAGGAGTACGCATTCGACGCATACGAGGTCCATCCTGCAGGGTATCTGCTCAAGCCCGTATCGCAGGAAAAGCTGGCGGCGGAGATCGCTTATGTCTGCCGCGCTCCGCATGCTCCCGGCCCCACGCATATCAGGATCACGACCTTCGGCGAGTTTGACGTCTACGTGGACGGGAAACCGGTGGGATTCAAACTTGCAAAAGCGAAAGAGATCCTTGCCTTTCTTGTGGATAAGCAGGGTGCCGGCGCAACCCGCGCCGAGCTGTTCGCCGCCGTTTGGGAAGACCGGCCATATGACCGCAAGATGCAAAAACAGATTGACGTATACATTCGTTCTTTGCGGGAGACGCTTCGTGAATACGGGATTCCGGAAATTGTGGAGATGGAAAAAGGAATACTCCGCATGAGGCCGGAAACATTTCTCTGCGACGTTTATCTGTTTTACTCCGGCGATTGCGACGCTGTGAACGCCTATCGCGGAAAATACATGAGCGCCTATTCCTGGGCCAGCTTTTCTGAAGGCGCGCTGGATCGTGAGGCAACAAAAAGGCAAATTCATTAAATAAAAATATTAAAAATATTACTCAGACCGCTCTTTTTTTTCGTAAAAAAGAGCGGTTTTCTTTGGACATCCTTTGGACGCAGCATATTATAATAAATTGTGAATTATAAGTTCCGGAGGTATACTTATGAAAACCACACGGTTGCAGAGAATTCTCGCGGTCATGCTGTCTGCTTTGCTGCTGCTGACCGTCGCGCCGGTCGCAGTCTTCGCGGCGGACGCGATCGAATACGTTGACGCGCAGGGCGAGCCGCAGACGCC
>JBGUNW010000075.1:0-18604 GCA_045117555.1 Eubacteriales bacterium | reverse complement strand
TCGCCCCAGCCGTGTACCACGCGGCGTTCGCCGTCTTTTTCCTGAATGGCGTTTTTGAAAAAGCCCTCCCGAATGGTTGCCTGCGCGGCCGCGTATTCGGCAATTTTATCGTCCATTCCGCCAACCTTTTTGAGAATGCGGATCATCATGGTGAAATTATCGTATGCTTGCAAGGTCGCCATGACCGAAACGCCGTCGCCAAAGCGTTTTTCCTTGTTCAGCGGCTTGCCGATGGTGTCAATGGCGTCGTTCCAGTCGGCATACAGCATACGCACGCAGCCGGTTTCGGGCACGATGTTGCGCACCAAACGGTCGACAATGCGGATCAGGTGCATGAGAACGCTGTCTTTCAGCTCGGAGGGGCGAACGATTTGGGCATCCTCGTCCACAATCTCGTAATAGCCCAAAACCTTATCCAAAAAGGCAAAATCGCCGGTATAGCGAAGATAATAATCCATGGCGTTGACCATCCAAATGCCCATGTCAATATAGTTGGCAAGGTCCATTTTGGAAACCAGACCCGGCGTTGGAATGGAGAAAAACCGCGGCGCGCGGCCGTTCGGAAACATATGCGCAAGAACGACCTCGATCTTTTTGCGCGTATCCTCCGCGTTCCAGATGAGCGCCTGCTCAACCTGCTGGGCAACGTCGCGGTAGCCGATATTTCCGCCGCCCCCCATATCCTTGCCGAGTGCGCAGATGTTGACCTGGTACTGCACTTTGCGCAAAAACGCGGAAAGAACTTCCGGCGAGAAAGGAACGCCCGTAACGCGCTCGACCTGAAAATGCAAATCGCTCTTCATGGGGTGGTCAATGCGGGCATAAAGCGCGTCGGCGTAGGCCCCGGAAAGGTCTACACGGTCATGTGTGGTGGAAAAACGATACTCCAAACGGGCCTCGCCGGAAAGAGAAAGCGTGGTCACGTCGCCGGCAATGGCGTAATCGTCGAACGCCTTGCAATGAATGGGATCCTCGATTTTGCATTCCCGCGCCACGCGGGCGTTGTTGAGCGTGCAGTTAATGCCGCCGGCAAACTGGGCGCGCGCCGTGGTTTGCTCGCGGTAAAGGATTTGAGCGCCCTCCGCGGCGAACTGGCGAATGCCTTTGTGGAAAATGTTGCAATCGCGGCGGTTGCCCTCGGAAACGTCAAAAAGAACGGTGTTTTCATCCTCCACCCTTGCCTCTTTGAAATAACGGTACCAAAGGGTATGATTGCTGTTATCGTTGCGCAAATAGGGGTTGAAATAGGAGGAAACAGTGATCTGTTTTGGCTCTCCCTGCCCCGGCAAAACGGCAACCGAGAGAAGAATGTCTTTTGTATCCGACAGAAATACGCGGACGGCGAAGGTCATGTTTTCCAGTTCGGTAAAATAGAACACCGAATGCTCGGTAAACACGGCATAGCGGCGCAGAATATTTTCCTCTTCCAAAATCGGCATACCCAAAAGCGAGACGAGCTTCCCCTCCACGTTGGCAAAAAACGCAATGGTTGGTTCATCGCCCTCTTTGACCTCCGGGAAGATGGTGAATTGCCCGTCCAACGCGCGCAGATACCCGCAGGCGTACGCCCAGAGCAAACGCCCGTCATACACGTATGGCTGGCGCGTGTCCCCCTTGGTACGCGGATAAGCCAGCACCGATTCGTCCTCTAAAAAGAAATGCGGCTCAGCAAGAGGGACCTTTTTGCCTGATTGAACCATGGTGTGGATTTTTTTGACCTCTTCTAACAAATTCATTGTGTAATCTCCTGTTTATTTGTTCTCTCAATACAGGCAAAAACGCCTCGGCATTGCCGGAGCGTTTTGCGTTTTTGTTTTAAAATTATTTAACGATCGACCAGTTGCCGTCGTCTTCTTCAACCTCCGGCTGAAAATCGAACGGTTCTTTCTCTTGTTTCTGCTTGGTGCAGGCAAACAAAGCGGTTGCCATAAGAAGCGCCAGAATAAGTGCAATGATTTTTTTCATTTTTCTTTTTCTCCTTTTTTGAGCTTTGTTACTTTGAAAGCAGCCAACCGATCAGGTTTTCGTTTTCGGCGGCGTAGTTCCAGCAATCGTGCAGCAAGCTCCAATATTGTTCTTTATCGTAGAACTTGTATTCCGCACCCCACGCGGCGGCAAGAGCGGCCGCGTTTTCATACGGAATAACGTCGTCATGCTCGGCATGAACGATCATCACCTTTGCGTTGCCGATGCTTGCGTTCGGATCGCCTGCGCCGGAAATGATGACCGCAGCCGCCAACAGGTCTTTATGACGCGCCAAGAGGTCGCTGACGGCATAAGCCCCCGTATCGGCTCCCACGGCGTACTTCCGATTGGCTCGGAACTCGGTTGCAACATCGCGGATCATGGCGGCAACCGCCCTCATGACATCGGTTTCGGATACCGTCGAAACGGAGTAATTGCCGTTGTTCACCGTCAGCCCCGTCCAAGTTCCGCTCGGACATTGCGGCACAAGAACGATGGCGCGGTTTTCGGCAATCAATTCGGAAATGACCGTTTTGGAGGCCAGAACATTTTGCATATTATCGGTCCCGCTTGCGCTTTCGATATTAAGATAAGTGACCAGCGGATATGCCATGCCCTCGGTGTACCCTTCCGGGAAGAAGAGCCGGAACGGCAGATTGACGCCGTTTGCCGCTTTGTAAGTATAGGACGGCATGGAAGCGACCATACGGTCATAGTCGAAGCTCTGACCGGCAGAGGTGGAATAATAAAACGTACTGTTTGTCTCCATACCCAAAGCATGAATTGCGGCAATGCCGCCGGAAGTATACGGATAGGTTTTTCCCATTACATGTCCGTAATCTACGCTCGTAATCCCGGCGTAGGTGTTGCGGTCAAATACCACACCGTCGGCGGTGGTATTGGTTTTCGGATATCCGCAATAAATCATTTTTCCGTTGGTGCCGTCAATAATGTTATCGGTAACAGAGAACGAATTTCTCATTTCATACGGACCGCGGCTGACTTTGATGAACGCATTGACCGAGAAAGTAGTGCCGGGGTCGATCTTATCCGGCCGCTGGGAGGTAAAGCCCTCGCCGATTTTGGCAAAATAGTTTCCGCTGACGTCAATATTTGAAAATTCCAGGGTTTGACTCGATTTCTCGTCGCCTGCCCAAAGCTCTACGCCGAAGCAAACGTTTTGCACCACGTTGTTGCGGTAGGCGACGTTTTTGTTGGAAACGTCGGAATTGGATTGGGTGGTCATGGCGGTATCGTAAACCTGATCGAAGAAGCAGTTTTCAATCGTCATGCCGTCGCAGGAGTTCCAGTTTTCAATGGCGTTGCCAAGACGGGTATCACAGTTGCGCCATTCGCCGTAATTCAGATCCACTGTTCCGCCGATGAAAATGAACGAGCAGTTTTGGACGGTGAGATTTGTGCAATTCATCGTACGGATCACATGGTTGCCGAAATTGCGGAAATCCAGATTGAGAATGGTAACGTTGGAAATGTTACTGCCCGAAAGAGCATAGCTGTGCTGGGAGAGCTCGACCGAAGAAAATCGGGTTGCCGGGTTGCCGCCCTCGCAGTAGAGATACACGTACTGCGTATCGTGGTAGAAGGAAAGATCGTAGGTTTTGAGATCGCTGCCGTTTTTCAGCGTGTAGCTGGGAATGGTTGCAAACGTTTGCAGGCCGTTGCTGACGTTTTCAAGCGCAAGCGTTTGGTTGCTGCGTACGCCGCCCTCTTTCGTACCTTCGTAGAGCTTTTGGATTTTGATGCCCCACGCCTCGCCGCCATTGAAGACGATGGCGCCAATGTCGGTCACGCCGGAAAAAATGATTTTCTCATTGAAGTAGTAAAGGTTCGCTTTTCCGGTTACCGCTTTCCATTTGCTCGGTTCGGAGGCGTTGTAAGAACCGTAAAAAATCGGTTTTTCGCCCGTTCCGTAAGTGGCATAGGTAACGCCGCTCTGCAAGGTTAAAAAGGTATCGTTATTTCTGCGGAACACGCTGCCGCACTCAAACAGGACAACGTCGCCGCTTTGCGCGGCATTTGCCTTTTTGGGGGAGGCCCATGCGGTTGCGGGCGTCTTGCCGTTGTTGCTGTCATTTCCGTTAATCGAGGAAATATAATACGTGGTTCCGGTTGCGGCAGGAACCGTGGCAAACGCCTGCGTTGCCGCCAGCTTTTGCTGATAGGTCGCATCCAGCTCGGCACGCACAGCGGTCGTCATTGGTTTCCAGGCGGAGTCGCTCGTATCCTCGCCGCCGCTTTTTTCAATGGTTCCTTTTTTCAGTTCCCCGTTGGAACCGTTGGGGTTGCAGGCGGCAAGCGCCCCCGCAAGCAGAAGAATCGCAAGTAAAATTGCAAGTGCTTTTTTCATGGTTTTTCCAACTTTCCGCGTTTTTGCGAATTACTTAAAATAATTCATTTTAATTATAACATTTTTATCATCAAATGTCTACAAAAAATGTTTTGAAAATGTAAAAATATTTTGAACAACCGGATGAAAAAAAGAGGAAACGCGGCGTTAAGGCGTTTCCCCTTTGTTTTTCATTCGGCTTTTTCGGGCGCGAGGGGCGGAAAAAGCGTGCAACCCCAGCGGCGAAAGCGCAAAACGGCTTGATCCAGATACGCGCGATCCCACCCGAGCTCCTTTGCAAGACAATCGCGGCAGAAAAACTCCTTTGCCGCGCGGCTGATCAATTTTCGGTGCGCACCGACGTCGATCCCGTCCAGTACCGCGCCACATCGAATACAGTTCATTTGTTTACCACTTTGCAACGGAACAGGCGCGTTCCGTGCGGCTCAATGGTCAAATCGAAGGATTCGCACCGCAGGGGTTGCTCCTTGCCGCTCCAAAGCTCCTTCGCAACAATGGTTTTGCCGCTGGTGGCGGTAATTCCAAGTTCATCCAGCCCAAAGATAAAGCGATAATCGCCCTCGCTCATATTGAAGCACCCGATGGCGAAATCGCCGCCTTCCAAGAGACGAGCGTAGACCAGAATATCGTCCGGACAGCGATCCAGCGCGATCCGATAGGGCTGGCCGAGCGCGACGTCCTGATTGATGGCAATGACCTCTTTATTGGTCAGAATATTCATTGCTTCGGCGGGCATATTGCGAATATCGCACCCGATGATGAGGGGCGAGCCGAACAGCGACCAAATGGAAAAATGCGTTTTGTGGTCGTGGAGCGTGCAGCCGTTTGTTTCAAAAAATCCGTCGATAAAGCTGTTGCCGCCCATACCGACGATGAGCATATCCATATCGTTAAAACAGCCGTGCGCGCCGTAAGGAAGCATTTTGATTTGCTGTTCGGTAATGCTTTTAATGGAAGCCCAGCTGTTTTGAATATCGTGGGTCGATCTCCACGTATGCGCGCCGGTGGTTTTGATCCACTCCTGGGTTTCTTCCATGCCCCAGGAGCAGGCCGCCAAAATGATATCCCGCCCGCAGTTGGCAAGCGCGGCGCCGATACGGCGATAGAAATACTTGCCCGCCAGCGTGCCGGTATGATAGCAAAAATCGTATTTCAGGTAATCCACGCCCCAGGAAGCAAAGGTTTCGGCGTCGATAAATTCGTGGTCGTAACTTCCGGGATAGCCGCCGCAGGTCATGGTGCCGCAGCAGGAGTACATACCGAATTTCAAACCTTTGGAATGAATGTAATCGCCCAATGCCTTCATGCCGCTCGGAAACTTTTTACGGTCAGCCACAAGCCGCCCTTCGGCGTCGCGTTCCATTTCCGACCAGCCGTCGTCAATGATAATATATTCGTACCCGGCTTTGGTAAGGCCGGAAGAAACGATAAAATCGACGGTTTCACGCACCAGTTGCTCGTTAATTTCGGGGCCAAAAGTGTTCCAGGTATTCCAACCCATGGGGGGTCTGTTGATCGTCATGGCAGATTCTCCTTTTGTGGATAAAATTTCTTTTTTTATTTTACCATTTTGCAACGCTTTTGTAAAGGGGATTTGCAAAAAAAGCGAAAAATCTGCCGGCGGAGACCCGCCGGCAGATCGTTTTTCAATTTGTTCTTATTCTTTTACTTGTTTATTTGCCGTAGTAAGTTTTCAAAGCAGCAACGTCGTCAGCCGTCAGCGCGCCGTTGAAAATCATAATATCGTCCAGGAATCCCGGCAAATCGTCGGGTTCATGCCCAAGGCCGTCTTGCCCGATGTTCAGCACACTGCCGTTGGTAAGACTGGTTCCGGAAAGTGTCAATCCGTTTCTGTCATATTCCATGGATTGTTCTACAAAATCATAATAACATTTGACCTGGTTTGCAGAATGGTTGACGGTAATAATGACGTGGACCCAGCCGTCCTGATAGTCGGAAGGAAGTGTAAACCCAATATCTCTGCGTTGAGAGCCGTTGGCAAAATTGAACAGCACACGGGTGGAATGCAGGGCAAGAACCCAACCCTTATTCATTCCGCTCGCCCAGTCTTTGTTGGAAAGAGTTGCCGGGTCGCCTGTGGTTCCGCGCGTATTGATCCAGAAGGAGATGCTGAAATCGCTTGTTCCGGGGTCATAATCGGAAACCGAAATGTAGCCGTTGTCAAACGCGGCACAGCCGCCGTAATAGCCGACATCGTTGCCAAAATAGAGTTCGCCGTTTTTGCTTGTGCTCTTGTTGCCGGTAACGTCAGTAATGTCGCCATCCAGCGGGAGATAGAGATAGAGCGATTTGGAAATGTTGTTTGCAAGGTAGGTCAGCGCGTTTTCAGGGGTATTCTGATTTTCATGATACCGAGCACCCGTATTTCCGATCGGTGGCAAGGGGCGATCCTTCGCCGTGTATCCTTCAAACAAACCCGAAGGAACGCGCGCAGTCCAGCCGGAAGACGGCTCAATGCCGAGCGCATACGTCACGATAGCGGCAATATCCCGGTTTTCCACCTCGCCGATCGTTCCGTTGACCACCGTTTTACCGCGCGCCGCAAGCAGAACGCGGCAGTGGTCGTCGCTGGTTCCTCCGTGACCGTATTCGGACCCGCCGTGATCGGCGGTGACGATAAAGAGCGTATCGTCCAGCACACCGGCCTGCTCGTACTTGGCAAAAACGTCGCCGATGTAACCGTCTACCGTTCTCATTGCGGCATAATATCTGTCACTTTGCCACTGATAGGAGTGTCCGGCGTCGTCCACGCTGTCAAATTGGATAAAGAGGAACGTTGGAATTTGCTCATCCAGATAGTCGCAAGCATAGTTTCTGACGATTGCATCGTCGTTGCTGTCACCGTCCAGCTTGGTAACACCGATTCCGTCTTCCACCGCTCCGTAGTTAATAGAACCGGTCCAACCAACGATAGACGCCAATTTGGCGCTCGGATCCGCCTCGTGAATCACGCGGAAAATGCTGGGGTACGGAGAATCGACAGGCCACGGTTTTGCTTTAATTGCATCGTTATTATTCACACCGTGATATTTTGCCTCTACACCGTGCAGAATGGTGGTCCAGGACGGGCCGCTGACGGAGACACGCGTTAAACAATCATAGGTGGTTGCGCCGCCCTCGAAAATGCTGTCGATATTGGGCGTATCTGTGTATTGGAAGAATCTACCGCCGCCGTCCACGCCGATAACGGCTACGTATTTGTAGGCGCCGAACGAGGGATTGCTCTCGGCGGGATCCTCGCCGGGATCAGACGGTGTTGGATTGTTTTCCGACGGTTTCACACCACTACACGAAATTGCAAGCATGGCGACAGCCAAAATCAACGAAAAAAATGCAAGAAGTCTTTTGTTCATTATTTTAATTTTCCCTTTCATGAATTATTTTTTATAATATGTTCTCAAAGCGGCAACGTCGGAAGCCGTCAGCGCGCCGTTGAAAATCATAATATCGTCCAGGAATCCCGGCAAGTCGTCGTTCTCTCCTCCAATGCGGTCTTGCCCGATGCTCATCACGCTACCGCTGGTCAGGCTGGTTCCGTTAAGTGTCAGTCCGCTGTCATATTCCGGAGACTGTTCTACGAAGTCATAGTAGCACTTGACCTGGTTTGCAGAGTGGTTGACGGTAATAATGACGTGCAGCCAACCGTCCTGATAATCGGAAGGAAGCGTAAAGCGAACGTCCCGGCGAGAGGAGCCGTTGCCGAAATTGAACAGAATGCGATTGGGGTGCAATGCCAGCACCCAGCCGGAATTTACGCCACTGGACCAATCCTTATTGGCAAGAATTGCCGGATCTCCTACGGTTCCGCGCGTATTGATCCAGAAGGAGATACTGAAATCGCTTGTTCCGGGGTCATAGTCGGAAACCGAAATATAACCGTCGTCAAATGCGGCGCAGTCGCCGTAATAGCCTTGATTTTCCGCAAAATAGACGTGACCGTTTGTGCTTGTGCTCTTGTTTCCGGTGGCATCGGTGGCGTCACCGTCCAGGGGAAGGTAGAGGTAAAGCGATTTGGAAACATTGTTGGAAACATAATTCAAAGTATTTGCCGGAGTTTCTTCATTCACATGATACCGCGCAGCCGTATTTTCAATCGGCGGCAAAGGACGCTCTTGCGCCGTGTACCCTTCAAACAAACCCGAAGGAACGCGCGCAGTCCAGCCGGAGGACGGCTCAATGCCGAGCGCATAGGTCACAATAGCGGCAATATCCCGGTTTTCCACCTCGCCGATCGTTCCGTTGACCACCGTTTTACCGCGCGCCGCAAGCAATACGCGGCAGTGGTCGTCACTGGTTCCGCCGTGTCCGTATTCGGATCCGCCGTGATCGGCGGTGACAATGAAGAGCGTATCATCTAGCACGCCGGCTTGCTCATATTTGGCAAAAACGTCGCCGATGTAGCCGTCTACCGTTCTCATTGCGGCATAATATTCCGCGCTTTTCCACTGATAGGAGTGTCCGGCGTCGTCCACGCTGTCAAATTGAATAAAGAGGAACGTTGGAATTTGCTCATCCAAATAGTCGCAAGCATAGTTTCTGACGATTGCATCATCGGTGCTGTCACCGTCCAGCTTGGTAACGCCGATTCCGTCTTCCACCGCCCCATAGTTAATGGCATTGTTCCAACCAACGATAGACGCCATGGTTGCGCTCGGGTCCGCCTCGTGAATCACGCGGAAAATACTGGGATACGGCGAATTGGTGGGGTAGGGCTTTGCTTTAATTGCATCGTTATTATTCACACCGTGATAGTTTGAATCTACGCCGTGCAGAATGGTGGTCCAGGACGGACCGCTGACGGAAACACGCGTTAAACAATTATACGTGGTTGCGCCGCCCTCGAAAATACTGTCGATATTGGGCGTATCTGTGTATTGGAAGAATCTACCGCCGCCGTCTACACCGATAACGGCAACATATTTGTAGGCGCCGAAGGAACTGATAACTTCACCCGGATCATTACCGGGGTCATTGCCGGGATCGGACGTTTGACCGCCCTGCGTTGCCCAAAATTCCTCGGCAAGTTGATCGGCGTCTACGAAAATATCCTGCCCGTAAGTTTCGTAATCCGTCAAAACCTGATTTATGAACTCCGGGACTTCGCCGCCCATTTCGTTAATGGCGCTGGCAACGTATTGCACCGACCGGGAGATCTGGCCGGAATAGGCGTTCGTTTCGTTTTCGGTCACGTAAATGCGCGCCAGAATTTTCACCCCGTAAAAGGGGGCGGGAATATTCGTGATGACCGCGGTGAAGTAATAAAAGCTTTCGTAATCGTTTTGATAATTTTCACCAAGCGCCGCTTGTACCGACGATTCCGCCATCAGTTTCACCGCGGGAACCTTTTTAACGGCGGCGGTTTCCAAAGTAATATCATCAGGCGTGACGATATTCGCTTCGTTTTCCTGATCCCATTCGGTGGTGCTTTCCACCATGGTTTCTGGAATCAGCAAAAAACCGAAATTGGCTTCCTCGCCGGGCTGAACGGTCGCGCTCTTCCGGATTTTACCGATAAAACGCAAGCCCTGATTGCCCACCGTGCGAATGGATGCGCCAAGCACTTCCGCCTCGTAGCTCTCTGCGGCGGCGGGAATGACCAGCGCCACAGCGGCAAAGAGCATTGTTAACGTTAAAACAAATGCGAACAGCCTTTTCAGTTTCATGAAATTCTCCTTTTGATTCGGCGGATTTTTTGAGTGGAACCCGGCGTGACCGTTAAATGGCATTTTTTTATTTTATTATAACAAATAATTGCTCTTTTTGCAATAGAAAATTGACAAAAAAAGCAATTTTTGTTTTTAAATATTTTTTGCTTTAAGAAGCGATATCCTTTGCTTCTACCAATCGGAAGCCGGACGCTTGCAACGTTTTTTCCGCCGCGGCGTTGTCGGCAACGCGCAAAACAACGTAGGCGCTTTCTTTGTTCCGCGTTAAAAACGCGTAAAGATATTCCACGTTAACGCCTTTTTGATCCAGCGCGGAAAGTACCTCGGCAAGTTCGCCGGGGCGATCCGATAATTGAACGCCCACAACTTCGGTGATCTGCACCAGCGTTCCGTCGGCCGCAAGGATTTGTTTGGCCTTTTCGGTATTGCTGACGATCAGACGGAGAATGCCGAACTCGGCGGTGTCGGCAATGGAGAGCGCGCGCAAATCAATGCCGCTCTTTGCCAAAACACGGGTCACTTCCGCCAGCTTTCCCTGCTTATTTTCCAAAAAAACGGTCAGTTGCTGAATTGCCATTTTCGGTTCCTCCCATTCTTAATCGTGCAGTTTGCGTTTATCGACCACGCGAACGGCTTTTCCTTCGCTGCGCTCAATGGTTTTGGGCGGGACGAGATGCACCACGGGGTTGATGCCCAGCATGGTTTTGATCGCTCCGGCAAGTGCGCGCTCCCGCGCGGTGATACCGCTGACGGTATCCGAAAACTGTTCGGGCGCAAGCTCTACAAACACGTCCAATGTATCGCTGTTATTGGCGCGATCCACTTCAATGCGGTAGTTGGGGGCATAGCCCTCCTGAATAAGCACCGTTTCGATTTGCGACGGAAATACGTTGACGCCGCGGATGATGAGCATATCGTCGCTTCTTCCCATCGGCTTCTTCATGCGCACGTGCGTTCTGCCGCAGGCGCATTTTTCGCGCGTGAGAACGGTGATATCCCGCGTGCGGTAGCGCAAAAGCGGGAACGCCTCCTTATCCAGCGAGGTGAACACCAGCTCGCCCCGGCTCCCCTCCGGCAAAACCTCGCCGGTGTCGGGATCGATGATCTCGGCAAGGAAATGATCCTCGTTAATGTGCATACCGCATTGACATTCGCATTCAAAAGCAACGCCGGGGCCGGAAGTTTCGGTCAACCCGTAAATATCGTACGCTTTGATACCGAGCGATTTTTCAATGTCGCGGCGCATTTCCTCGGTCCAGGGTTCAGCGCCGAAAATGCCGGCTTTGAGAAAATTATCGGTTGGTTTGTACCCGCGCTCTTTGAGCGATTCGCCCAAATAAGCGGCGTAGGAAGGCGTGCAACAAAGAATGGTGGATTTCAAATCCATCATAAACTGGATCTGGCGATCGGTGTTTCCGCTGGACATGGGAAGCGTTAACGACCCGACCTTATGCGAGCCGCCGTGCAAACCCGAACCGCCGGTGAACAGGCCGTAGCCGTAGCAGACCTGCACAATATCCTCTCTGGTGCCGCCCGCGGCAACGATGGCGCGCGCGCAGCATTCCTCCCAAAGGTCGATATCGTGCTGGGTGTAGTAGGCGATCACGCGTTTCCCGGTGGTGCCGGAAGTGGACTGAATGCGTACGCAATCGGCAAGCGGCACCGCCAGCATTCCGTAGGGGTAGGTTTCGCGCAAATCACTTTTGGAGAGGAAGGGCAGTTTGTAAAGGTCCTCCACCCCGCGAATATCCCCGGGCGTTACTCCCTTTTTTTGCATCAGGTCGCGGTAATAGGGCACATTCTCGTAAACGTGGCTCACCTGCCGGACGAGCTTTTCGGACTGCAACCGGCGCAGCTGCTCGTAGGGCATGGTTTCAATTTCTTTTTGGTAGTAGCGTGTTTTCATTGATTATTCCTTCCCTGCGGCATAGCCGAGTTCAAACGCTTTTTTATTCAATTCCAAAAACTTTGGCGCAACCGTTTTTTCCAACGCCGCGATCCATTTTTCATAAGGGATATTCGTGTGTTTTGCCAACCGGGCCATGAGCACAATGTTGACGGCCTTGACACTTCCCGCCTGAACGGCCAGCGAAAGCGCGTCGATCTCCTCAACTTTCGCGCCGCCGGCACGGAGTTCTTCCAGAATCGCTTCCGGGTAGGTCGCCTGCCCGATGATGACCGGCATGGGGTCGATCTGTTGCGTGTTGACAATGATTTGTCCGTTCTTTGCAAGGCAGGAACTCCACCGCGCGGCTTCCAGCTTTTCAAACGAAACGATAAAATCTGCCTCGCCCTCTGTGATAATGGGAGAATAAACTTTTTCGCCGTAGCGAACATAGGTAACAACGCTGCCGCCGCGCTGGCTCATGCCGTGCACTTCGGAAACTTTGACGTCGTAGCCCTCGTCGGTGAAAAGACAACCCAACAGGCGGGAGGCAAGCAGGGTACCCTGTCCGCCGACGCCGACGATCATAATATTGACGGTCTTCATGCGTTTTCCCCTCCTTTTTCAATCGCGCCGAACGCGCAAAGCTGTTTGCAGACCTCGCAACCCACGCAAAGCGTTGCGTCGATATGCGCCTTTCCTTCTTTGAGGGAGATTGCCGGACAACCGAGTTTCATACACCGTCCGCAGGAACGGCATTTTTCGGGATCGACCCGGAGCGCCGGCGCGGTCTTGACGTATTTGAGCAGTACGCACGGGCGGCGCGAAATGATGACCGACGGCTCGGCCACGGCAAGCTCCTCTTTGATTGCCTTCTCGCAAGCGGCAAGATCATAGGGGTCCACCACGCGAACGCGGTTGATGCCAACGGCGCGGCAGAGCGATTCCAGATCGACTTTGGCCGCGGGGTCGCCTTTAATGTTATAGCCGGTGGTCGGGTTTTGCTGATGGCCGGTCATGCCGGTAATGGAGTTATCCAGAATGATCACGGTGGAATTGGAGGCATTATAGGCAATGTTGATCAGCCCCGTTACGCCCGAATGGATAAAGGTGGAATCGCCGATGACGGCAACCGTCTTCCCTTCGGTTTTTCCTTCGCCGGCCAGGTTGAAGCCGTGAACGCCGGAAACCGACGCGCCCATGCAAAGCGTGGAATCCACGGCGCAAAGCGGGGGCTGCGCGCCCAGCGTATAACAGCCGATGTCGCCGAGAACGGTGATCTTATTTTTTGCCAGCGTGTAGTAAATGCCGCGGTGGGGACAACCGGCGCACATCATGGGCGGGCGCACGGGAACGGCGCTTTGCGGCGCTTGTACCGTTGGCTTTTTCGCCAGCCCGAACGCGGCGGCAATGCTTTGCTGCGAGTATTCGCCAATGGGAGAGAACAGGGACTTGCCGATCGGATCCAGCCCCAGCGTGCGGCAATGCGTTTCCAGAACGGGGTCCAGTTCTTCAATAACGTAAAGCTTTTTCACCTTGGCGGCAAAATCCAGAATCAGCTTTTCGGGCAGCGGGTTGGGCATTCCGATTTTCAACACGCTGACGGTATCCCCCAGCGCCTCTTTGACATACTGATAGGAAGTGCCGGAAGTGATAATGCCGATTTCGGTATTTCCCATTTCCACGCGGTTGAAAGGACAATTTTCTGCATATTCGCGGAGCGCGGCCGTGCGCGCTTCCACAACCGGGTGGCGCTTTTTGGCGTTGCCCGGCATCATAATATATTTGCCGCCGTCCTTCACGTAGGGTTTCTTTTCAACCGCCGCGCGCTCGCCGATCTCTACGATCGAGCGGCTGTGCGCCACACGGGTGCACATACGGAGCAACACCGGCGTATCAAACTTTTCGGAGAGTTCAAACGCGGCTTTGGCAAAGGCATAGGCCTCGGCGGAATCGGACGGTTCCAACATAGGCACCTTTGCCGCAACGGCATAATGGCGCGAATCCTGCTCGTTCTGCGAAGAGTGCATGGCGGGGTCGTCGGCAACGCAAATCACCATGCCGGCGTTCACGCCGGTGTAGGAAAGCGTAAAGAGCGGGTCGGCCGCAACGTTCAGGCCGACGTGCTTCATGGCGCAGGCGCTGCGAACGCCGCCGAGCGAAGCGCCGAAGGCAACCTCCATGGCAACCTTTTCATTGGGTGCCCATTCGCTGTGCAGGTCGTCATATTTTGCAAGGAACTCGGTGATCTCTGTGGACGGCGTGCCGGGATAAGAAGAAACCAATCCGATCCCGCCCTCGTACAATCCGCGCGCGACCGCCTCGTTTCCGATAAGTAACTGTTTCATGGATTTGATACCTTTCATTCGGTTTCGGTTTTATGATAAACCCTGAACCTGACTTTATGTCAAGAGTTTTTTCTGAAAAAATTTTATTTTTTATCAGCCGTTATTCTGCGCGGCTACCAGCCCGTCGCCGCCGTACATACGGCGAAGTTTGGGCTTTTCGATTTTTCCGGTTGGATTGCGCGGGACCTTGGCGAAAATGATCTTCCGCGGGCGTTTATACCGCGGGAGCGCATGGCAGAATGCCATGATCTCCTCCTCGGTGCATTCGACGCTGGGATTGAGCTCGATAACGGCGGCGGCAATTTCGCCCAGGCGCGCGTCGGGCAGACCGATCACGGCAACGTCCTTTATTTTGGGGAAGCCGGAAAGGAAATCCTCGATCTGAACCGGGTACAGGTTTTCGCCGCCCGTGATGATCACGTCCTTTTTGCGGTCGACAAGGAAAATGAAGCCGTCCTCGTCCTCTTCCGCCATATCGCCGGTCAAAAGCCAACCGTCGCGCAAAGTCTTTGCGGTGGCTTCCGGGTCTTTATAATAGCATTTCATAACGCCGGGGCCGCGCAGGCAAAGCTCACCGACCTCGCCGGGCTGAACGTCTCTCCCTTCGGAGTCGATAATGCGGGTCTCCCAGCCGAATCCGGCTTTGCCGATGGCGCCCACTTTATGTACGTTCTCCACGCCCAGGTGAACCGCGCCCGGGCCGATGGACTCGGAAAGGCCGTAGTTGGTATCGTACTGGTGGTTGGGGAAATAGGTCAGCCAGCGGCGAACCAGACTTTGCGGCACCGGCTGTGCGCCGATGTGCATGAGCCGCCATTGCGAAAGCTGATAATCTTCCAACTTTAATTCACCGCGGTCGAGTGCGCCGAGAATATCCTGCGCCCACGGCACGAGCAACCAGACAATGGTGCATTTTTCCTCCGAAACGGTGCGCAGGATCGTTTCGGGCGAGGTGCCTTTGAGAATGACGGCTTTGGAGCCGGAAAGCAGACTGCCGAACCAGTGCATTTTCGCGCCGGTATGGTAAAGCGGCGGAATACAAAGGAACACGTCGTCCTTCGTTTGTCCGTGATGCGCCTGCTCCACGCGGCAGGAATGCAGAAGCGCGCGGTGACTGTGCAAAATGGCTTTGGGGAAGCCGGTGGTGCCGGAAGAAAAATAAATGGCGGCGTCGTCCTCTTCGGTCAGCGGCACTTTGGGAAAGGAGCTGGAACATTCCAGCGTCATTTCATAGTAGTCGTCGGCGAACGAGGGGCATCCCTGCCCTACGAAAATGAGCAGGCGATGGTCGCTGATGGTATCGGCAATCTCCTCCACACGGCCGATAAAATCGGTGCCGAAAACGAGCACGTCCACGTCGGCAAGGTCCAAGCAGTATTGAATTTCGTCCGGCGCGTAGCGGAAGTTGAGCGGTACGGCGAGCGCGCCGGTCTTCAAAATGCCGAAATAGATGGGCAACCATTCAATACAGTTCATCAAAAGAACGGCAACCTTATCCCCTTTCCCGATGCCGCGGGCGCGCAGCGCGCCGGCAAAACGGTTTGCCTTTTCGTTAAACACGTTCCAAGTGATTTCGCGGCGGTAGTGCGGCGTGCGAAAGGTGGGTTCCACCAACTCAAAATCACGCCAGGTCATACGCCGCGTTTCCTTTTCGGCGGGGTTGACCTCCACCAGCGCAACGTCGTTCGGGTACCGTGCGGCGTTTTCTTCCAACAGGTCTACAATGGTCATTTTTCAATCGGTTCCTTTCAAATTCCGCCCGCGTTCCCAAAAATGAAAAATTCACGGCGGAAAAATTCAAAAATCGTTTTATATTATATCATTTAATGTCTTATTTGTCAATAAACAACCCTAAATTTGCAACAGCTTTTTTGCGTTTTTTGCAAAGATAGATTCCAGCGCCCGCTCCGAAAGTCCGGCGCTTTCCAAAAAGTCGATCTCCTTTTTCGGAAAGCTCCACGGCGTGTCGGTACCGAACAAAAGGCGATCGTGGGAATGCTCTTTCAGGATCACACGCAACAGTCCCCATTCATCCTCCCGTAAAGCCGAAAGCGAGGTGTCAAACCAGATCGGGGTGCCGACGAGCAATCGGAGAACCTCCTCGGTTTGCCTGATCCCGCCCATGTGCGCCGCGATCAGAACCATGCCCGGGTGTTTTTGCACGACGTGAAGAAGCCCTTGGGCCGTGGCAAAAATGCGGTTGGGCGAAACCGGGTCAAACCCGGTGTGCGTGACCACAAAGAATCCTCGTTCCGCGGCAAGCGAGAAGATACGATCATAACGCGGATCTTCCACCGGAACGCCAACGTAATCCGGGTGAATTTTTATTCCGCGGATTCCGGCCGCCCAAAGGCGATCCAGTTCCCCTTCGGGGTCCTCGCTTTCCGGGTGGATGGATCCCGCGGAAAACAGTTTGCCGCTTTGCGCGATCGAAATGGCAAAATCGTTGACCTTGTGCTCCTGGCGCGGGTTGGTGGCAATATTGCAGATCAGCGCGCTATCAACGCCGGCGGCTTGCAAATACCGCAGCGCACCGGCGGCTGTACCGTCGGTGTGCGGCGCCATACCGACCAGTTTTGCGTTCTCGGCAAGCGCCGCAACGGCGCGCGGGGCAAGTTGATCCGGAAAGCAATGACTATGGAAACAGATTTTCATGTGAAGCTCCTTGATAGCTGAATAAATATACCCGAATTATAACATAAAAAAACAAAAAAATCAAGGGGCGGACAAAGGTTTGTTTCCCTGCCGCTCCGAATTTGCGATTTGACAATAAAAAAAAGACCCTTGACCGCACGGTTTTCCTTTACGCGGTCAAGGGTCACAACTTTCAGGAATAGTATCTAACATCTTTCTTAATCCTCTCTTTCCCGATTCTCTTTTTCGCCGTTTTTCAAGCTGAAAGGACTTTTGGAAACTGCCGGCGGAGAAATCGATTATTTGCATGGCTCCGGGACTGACAGAAGCGGGATGATCTTCATTTTCCGGCGCTTTCATTTCACTCGCACATCAGGGTCGCTTTTCGCCGTTTCTCTCGCACGCTTGCTTCTGCCGGGAAGGTTCAACGAACGGTTACGCTACCACATTGGCCTATCCTCTCTTTTTTTCATTTTTCGGAGCGATACGGTCACTTGATCTAGCCCATTGGCTTATCCTCTCTTTTTTGAGATTTTGCGGTGATGTGATTCGTACTTGATCTAGCCCATTGGTCCTTTCCTCCTTTGCACCTTTATTGTAGCACATTTTCCCCCGGATTACAACTGGTATTTTGAACGAATTTAACAAGTTTTATTTGTATCATTCAGAGATTTTTGTTAAAATTTACGAAAAACTATTGACAAACAAAAAAGAACGTGATAGAATGAAAGGGTAATCGCGCGGAGCGGCGGAATTTGCCGCATCCGAACGAAAAGCGCCCCGGTTTTTACCGACCGGGGCGCTTTTTTCGTTTTGATGATTGTTTTATTGCAGCTTCAAAAGTTCGCCCGGCTGCACCGACCGAATTTTACCGTTCAGCCAAAACCAGACCGGGATTGCCGAGGGGTTCTTTACAAAATTCAGATCGGCCGAAAACTCCAGCCGCTCGAACGCTTGTTGATACTCGTAAATTTCTATATTGGTGGCATACCAGATCTCCTCTTCCCGGTTTGCCATCAATTTCAAAAAGTTTTCAATCACGCCCCAGTGGTTGTAGTCGTCAAACTCATAGGTGTGCCCCCAAACGTAGAACATACGGGGAAAATTATCTGTCTTTTCCTTCAAAAACCGTTCGGCAATTTCCATCAATTTCGGGTCGTCGTATTTACAGGTGGCCGGCATACGAAGCCAATCGGCGGGCAAATCAAAGTCGTGGGTGCTCCCGGTGGTTCTCGAATAGACGATCCCGCAGGCCTTTGCCGCCGCAACCACCGTTTCGGTCGCGCCCGAAGTTCCATAGGGATATGCCATTCCGCGCACCGGGCGATCAAAAATGCGTTCCAGATTTTTGCGATCCTCGAAAATCTCGTTTACCACCGTTCCCGCCGGAAGCGTATTCAAGCGCGGGTGCGTCAGGGTATGAACGGCAACTTCGTGCCGCCCGTCGGCAAACAGTTTTTTTGCCTGTTCTTCGGTCATCACGCGCCCCGGCTGTCCCAAGCATCCGCTGTTGAGATTGAAGGTGCCTTTCATTCCGTATTGATTCAACAGTTCCACGAATCGAATATCCTGCACAACGCCGTCGTCAAAGCTGAACGTGAGCGCCTTGGCGCGCCCGCCGGGAAAACGGGAGCGCAATTCATAGTGCTTCATTTTTCCATCTCCTTTTTCTTACGAATGCATTTCTATAATCAATTATACCATTGACCGCTTTTTT
>JBGUNW010000074.1:0-1650 GCA_045117555.1 Eubacteriales bacterium | reverse complement strand
CATTTTCGCGCGCATCACCGAAGGTTCCCGCGGCTCCCTCGACGCGACCATCACGCTCCGCTGCACCAGCGCCGCCATCCGCGACGAGGTCTTCCAGACCGTCGACGGTTTGGTCACGCTCTACACCATGCTTTCCAGCGCGTCCTTCGAGATCGGCAAGGACGGCAAGCTCATCCAGCAGGGCGGCAAATCCAATCCGCTCTCCACGCTCAAGCACGAACCGAAGGGCAACGACGCCGTCTTCACGCTGAACCTCTCCGAGGAATTTCTCGACGACGTCGCGAAATCCGCCGCGAAAAACAACAAGAAAAACAGCTCGAAGAAGAAAGCCGACAAAAAATAATCCGGCTTGCGCCCGCGAGAGAACGGAATCCTCTGCTTTTTCGTGTTTTTCTTTCGTTTTTTTCTGTTTTTGCCGTTTTTTTGATTTGAAACCTGAAAAAAACATGCTATCGTATTGTAATGGAGGAGAAAAATGAGACGGCGCGCGCGTAAAGGCGAATCCGGACAGGTGCTCGCGGAATATACCGTGATGCTCTGCATGGTCGTGCTCGTCGCCCTCACGCTCATCCTTTTTATGCGGGTCTTCCTGGAATACGGCTGGCGCATTCTGACCTTGCTTGCCTGGGAACCCTGACACAACCGGAAACAACCCTCGAACCATGGAGGCTCAATATGAAAATCAACAGAAAACGTTACGGAATGAAACGCCGTTCCTCCGGCGGACAGGCCATCCTGGAGTATATCATGATCATTGCACTCGTCGCTGTGGCAGCCTTGACCGTGCTCGGTTTCTTCGGTGACCGCATCAAAAAGCTGATCGCGGGCAGCACAAAAGCGATCGGCGGCGACTCCCAGGGCGAAGAAGAAAAAAGCAGTTTGGGCACATTACAGAACATGGAAGGCGGATCCGGGGATTATAAAATCGATTTCTGACCGGATCTTTTGTACATGATGACCGGACACGGGGAGTGCCTGTGCACCGCCCGTGTCTGATTTGTCTACAGAAAGGACGCGGCCTGTGCGCACTCTGCCCAGACATTCCCTGAGCTGCGGATCAACGGATATCCGCGGCATTCAAACAGGCTCCGGGGCGGCAAATCCCGCAACGGAGCATACGGGGCATTGTATCCGGGCCAGAAGGGGGATCATGTATGCCCGAAGAAAAGGCGAACACGGATCAGCGATCCTCGAATCGTTTTTGTCCATGATCCTGCTCGGCATGATCCTTTTCGGCATCCTTCAGCTTTTTCAGCTCGTCCTAACCGATATGATCACCGATTACGTGGCGTTCCGCGGTGCACGCTCCGCAGCCGTCGGGTTCGACGATTTTTTAGCCACCCGCGAGGCTAAGGTCAAGGCGGCGCCCGTTTCGGGAAACCTCATCTCACCCGAACCGGAAAACTACAGAGGATGGTCGGTCGAAACGGAAAAAACGTTTCTGCAAGAGTTCATGCGGGGAGACATCAAAATGGAATATGCGAACTGGATCGGAAAGGACAGATTCCATATGAATTACCAATGTCCGGATTACGGCAAACCGATGACAGGCGGATGTTCCATTTGCAGCCACAATACCAATCACTATGTATGGGCCTCCGCGCAGGGATTTGATGAAACCATGCGCTTTCATTTCGAATTCGTCAACTA
>JBGUNW010000073.1:0-2372 GCA_045117555.1 Eubacteriales bacterium | reverse complement strand
CTTTTCCGCATAACGGCTATAGAAATAACCGAGTTTCTTCGACAGAAGTTTTGCGCCAAGATTGACAAGGAACTCACCGGCCGCGTCGCTATAATCGCCGTGAACGCCGTCGCCTATGACTTCGCCTTCGCCATAACGCCCTTTCGCTTCAAACGCGAGATAGAACGTATGGGGGTAGCGGCTTCCAGCGTTGCGTTCGAGAAGGTCTTCGGCGGCTTTGGAAAAAATCTCTTGTTTGGTCATTTTTATAACTCCTTAAATTTGGTTTGTTTCGTTGCGTTGTGTCGCTCACAACGATTATTATTATCCACACGGTTTATTTTTCGCCTATAGTTTTTTAAATGAAACGCGCCGCCTCGATTGAGACGGCGCCGCTTGCAAAGAAGACGTTTAGAACGTTAGCGAACGTCGCTTTTCGTAAAGAACGTAAGACCACGAAAAGCGCTCGTAGGAAGCCCCGACTTGCTGGATTCGTCGTCGCTGGAAAACGCGACGACGTATTCTTCCAGCAACACTCTAAGTTGCGCCCAAGGGAGGGAGTACGTTTCGTCGTCGCGATACGCCTTCCAGTAGACGTTTTGCGATCGCGGATGCTCAAATCGGAACGCGTGGAGCTGCGCAAGATTCCATTCAAGGACTTTAATGGGGTCGTATTTTTGATCCTTAACCTCAAAGTAAATCGTATTGGGGCGAACGTCTAAAAGCATTCTGACGGCGGCTTGAACGTCATGGTCGATTCCTTCCCATCCAATCCACGGCAGTTTGATTTCAGCGCCATAACCGTAAGTTTTAAGTCCTGCGACGATTTGATAAGCGCGCCCCGCGACGACGTAAAGGTTCTGACCGTTTCTCTGAAAGACGTTCCCGCCGCTAATCTTATTCAGAAAAGATTCTTCATATTCCTGATTCTTACACATGACGGGGTTCTTCTTTTCCTGATTGAAAGAGAAGAGGACGACGGTCGCAAGTCCGTTCTTTCTGACTTCGGATTCTAACGCATAAATCATAGTTCTAACTCCTTATTTTTAGGTGGCTTTCGTGGTTGCGTCATTCGCAACGGTTATGATTATCGTCGTCTTTGATTTTTCGCCTATAGTTTCTAACCGTCCGCCGCTCACAGTAAGAACGGCGGACGCGACGGGTTGATTTTTATTCGGCGACGTTTTCGAGGAAGTGCCGATAAAATCGGACGTTGCGATTGTCGCCTGTCGATTGTCGAAGTTGCTCCGACAGGTATTTTGAATTTTCACGGACACGTTCGGCGCAAACTTTCGCCGCGTCAATTTTCGCGTAATGCTCAACGTCGAGCGGCGCGAAAAGGTGACTGTTGAAGCTATCGGAACGCTGATAAACGGCGGCAATTTTTTCCGAGGCTAGATACTCGACGCAGTTCTCGCAAGCCGCGACAAAACGCGGCAGGAAGTCCTTGCGACGTCGGCGCGACGCTTCAATCGCGTCGGCGTGTTCCGCGATTCCTTTCTTCTCTTCGTCAGTCAGTTCGTAAAACCAAGCGCGACATTGGAGATGCGCGTCGGAGCCGTCTTCGTTTTTACCGTAGACGTCAATGTTGCAAACAAGCGCGGGATTTTCGCTCTTGAAAGGATTGGCAAGGCAAGGGGCGACGGTCGCGGCGCTGACTTCTTCGTAGGTCATTGAATCCATATACATAGCAAAACCTCTTGGGGTTAGGGGTGGTAGGGGGGGGTGGTTTCGTTGCGTCTCACTCACAACGGACATTATTATTCTCCTACGGGAATTTTCTCCTATAGTTTTTTTATTCGACGTTTTCGTGCCAGTCACAGCGAAAATCGACGGGAAACTTATCTTGTTTCTTTTCTACGATTTGCCGAAGTTCTTCGTCTTTCGTTTCAGGTTCGACGCTGAACTTTTCGCCGTCTGAAAAGATAAAGTGGATGCGCTCTTCTGTATCGCGACAATAGGACCGTATACTTTCAAGTTCTTCAACGAACGCTTCGGCGTCGCCTATCCTCGTATCGTAGCCGTCGTAACAGTCGGGCGAATAATCGCAAAAATCCTTTTTAAGTTTTTTGCCGTCGAAAATCTCGTCTTCGTACAGTCGCAACGTTATCGCTTCGTCAAGGTACTTGATCGTGTCGTTCATTTCGTCCTCGTCGCCGACGCTTTCAAAATGGTCGTATTCTTCCGCGTAGAACGAAAAATGATTGTAGATTGATTTAACAAGCGCGTCCTTTTGCGCCTCGTTCCACGTTACGCGGTACTTGGAAAGCGTCGCTTCACGGTGGCGCAATTCGCGGCTTTTATAGGGATAACAATAATATCCTGCTTTATTCCAGACGAGTTTAGCGCAGTTTACGATAATGCTTCCAACCGTTTCCCAACCGCCGTCTTCG
>JBGUNW010000072.1:0-16333 GCA_045117555.1 Eubacteriales bacterium | reverse complement strand
CCCCCCGTTTTGGTGGAACTTTCGATTCAAGCCATCTCCGATCCGCAAGGATCGGAACAACACGCTCATAAAACGCCAAAAAAGGCATTCGCGTTTGCGAATGCCTTTTTGGAGCTGGTAATCAGAATCGAACTGATGACCTCGTCATTACCAATGACGTGCTCTACCGACTGAGCCATACCAGCAAATCGGTATTTACCGACCTTTGATATTATACCAAACCGCCGCCCTTTTGTCAATACATTTTTTAAAAAAACTTTTTCTTTCAAAAAAATACAAAAACGGCGATTGACAACTAAAACGGGAGGCGTTATAATGGGAAAGAAGATTGTTTGAAAGAAAGAGGTCTTGAAATGCAGATTGAGGGCGCAATTTTTGATATGGACGGCACGCTGATTGATTCGCTCGGCTCTTGGGATGATTTCATCGCGTTTTTTGAAACGAAATATCAGCTGAAATTTGATTACGAAAAAAACGCCGATCTACTTCGGCAGTTCCGCACCACCCCCATCAACGAGGTAGCGGCCATCGTGCACGAAAAATTCGGCATCGGCGACAGCGCCGAAACCATTGCGAACGAGCTGGCCGAGCGGTTGGAGCTTTTTTACCGCACCCGCGTGGAATGCAAGGAGGATATTCCCGCATTTTTGGCGGGACTTTCCCAAAAAGGCGTAAAGATGTGCATTGCCTCGGCAACCAAGCCGGAATTGATCCGCGTGGTGCTTCGTCGGCTAGGGATCGACGGGTATTTCTCGGAGATCGTTTCCTGCGAGGACGTTGGAAAGAACAAGAGCTTTCCCGACGTGTTCAACGCCGCGCTCGAACGTCTTGGCACTCCAAAAGCCGAAACTTGGGTGTTTGAGGATTCGATCACCGCTTTGCAAACCGCAAAAAAAGCCGGCTTTCATACCGTCGGCGTTTTTGACCGGAACAATGACCGTCAGGAATTGGTGGCCGCTTTTTCGGACGAGTATATTGCAAAAGGGGAGAGCATTTGCCGCCTGCTTTGAATTTTTTTGCGGCAGGTGTTGACATTTCTTTCAAACTATGCTATACTGATTCCACAAAACGCAGGGAAGAAGAGGAGTACCTTTTTCACGGCCATGCAGAGAGGCGGCGGACGGTGCAAGCCGCAGGGCACGGGAAAGGGGAAGTCGCTTTGGAGCGGTGCAGGCCAAGGGGAAGCGTTCCCCGGTAGTTTGCAACGGTTGCCGCCGTTATCGGCTTTTGAGAGCACGGGTAAAACAGACCCGTGAAATCAGGTGGTACCGCGCGCTTCGCGTCCTGAAAAATCGGGACGAGAGGCGTTTTTCTTTTTCCCGTTCTTTATCCGCAAAAAGCAAAGTTTTTATAAAGAAGGTAGAAAACATGGACCAGTACAAAGAGTTACCGAAAACCTACGATCCCGTGTCGTTTGAGGATCGCATTTACGCCGAATGGTGCGAGAAGGGGTACTTCACGCCCGATCCCAAAAACAAGGCCGCGCATTTTTCGGTGGTCATTCCGCCTCCCAACGTTACGGGACAGCTCCATATGGGTCACGCGCTGGACGAAACCTTGCAGGATATTCTTGTTCGCTATAAGAGAATGCAAGGATACGACACCGTTTGGATTCCCGGCACCGACCACGCCGGTATTGCCACGCAGATCAAGGTGGAGGAACGCCTGCGTGAGGAAGAGGGCTTGACCCGCTACGACCTGGGGCGCGAAAAGTTCTTGGAGCGCGTTTGGCAATGGAAGGATAAATACGAGGCCCGCATTACCGGTCAGCTCAAAAAGCTGGGCGCTTCCTGCGATTGGACGCGCCAACGCTTCACTTTTGACGAGGGCTGTTCCCGCGCCGTGCGCGAAGTGTTTGTCAACCTCTATGAAAAGGGGCTGATTTATCGCGGCAACCGCATCATCAACTGGTGCCCGCATTGCATTACCGCGCTTTCGGACGCCGAGGTGGAGTACAGCGAGCAGGCCGGCTTCTTCTGGCATATCCGCTACCCCATTAAGGGGGAGGACGGTAAATTCGTGGAGGTTGCCACCACCCGTCCCGAAACCATGTTTGGCGATACCGCCGTTGCCGTCAACCCGAACGACGAAAAGAACGCCTATCTGATCGGTAAAACGCTCATTCTGCCCATGGTCGGGCGCGAGATCCCGGTCATTGCCGACGAGTACGTGGAGATCGGCTTTGGTACCGGCTGCGTGAAGATCACGCCGGCGCACGACCCCAACGACTTTTTGGTGGGTCAGCGCCACAATCTGCCCATTATCAAGGTGATGAACGACGACGCAACGATCAACGCCTACGGCGGAAAATACGAGGGGATGGACCGATACGCGGCGCGCAAGGCGCTGGTTGCCGATCTGGAAGCCGAGGGCTACCTTGTCAGCGTGGAGCCGCACAGCCACAACGTTGGCACCTGCTACCGCTGCCGCACCACCGTTGAGCCCATCACTTCCGACCAATGGTTCGTTAAAATGGAGCCGCTTGCAAAGCCCGCTCTGGAAGTGGTCAAAAACGGAAAGGTCAAATTCGAGCCGGAGCGGTTCAGCAAAATTTATATCAACTGGATGGAGAACGTTCACGACTGGTGCATTTCCCGTCAGCTTTGGTGGGGCCACCGCATTCCGGCCTTTTATTGCGGCGATTGCGGCGAGATGACCGTTTCGCGCGAGGACGTTTGCACCTGCCCCAAGTGCGGGAGCAAAAAGATCACGCAGGACAGCGACGTGCTGGATACCTGGTTTTCCTCGGCGCTCTGGCCGTTCTCCACGCTCGGCTGGCCCGAAAAGACCGCCGATCTTGCCCGCTATTATCCCACCAGCGTACTGGTTACCGGCTATGATATCATCTTCTTCTGGGTTGCCCGTATGATCTTTTCGGGCTTGGAGCAAATGGGCGATATCCCGTTCCACACCGTGTTTATCCACGGCCTGGTGCGCGATTCGCAGGGGCGGAAGATGTCCAAATCTCTTGGCAACGGCATCGACCCGCTGGAAGTGATTTCCAAGTACGGTGCCGACGCGCTCCGCTTTGCGCTCTCCACCGGCAACTCGCCCGGAAACGATATGCGCTTCTCGGATGAAAAAATCGAGGCCGCGCGCAATTTCGCCAACAAACTTTGGAACGCCTCTCGCTTCGTGCGCATGAACCTGACCATTGACCGCGCCGCCCTGCCGGAAGCGTCCAAACTTGCGCCCGAGGATCAATGGATCCTGACCCAGTACAACAAAACGGTTGCAACGGTGACCGATTCGCTGGATCATTACGAGATCGGCGTGGCGCTTGCCGCCATTTACGATTTCACGTGGAGCGTCTTCTGCGATTGGTATATCGAGCTGACCAAGAGTCGCCTTGCCGAGGCGGGAACAGAGGGCAACCTCACGGCGCAAAACGTGCTCTGCTACGTTTTGGAGGGCATCCTCAAAATGCTCCACCCGTTCATGCCTTTTATCACCGAGGAGATCTATCAGTCCCTTCCGCACAGCGATGAAAGCGAAAGCATTGTGCTTGCCGCTTACCCGAACCCCGACGATTCCTTAACGTTCGAGGCGGAATCCGCGCAAATGCGCCGGGTGATCGACGCCATTCGCGCCATTCGTCTGCGCCGCAACGAAATGAACATTGCGCCCTCGAAAAAAGCAAAGGTGTATATCGAAACGCGCTATCCCGAATCCTTCCCGGAAACCTCCTACGCTTTCTTCCGCCGCCTTGCCTCGGCAAGCGACGTAGTGGTGGCAAAATCCTTTACGCCCGACGTTGTGAACGCCGATAACGCCGTACAGATCATTACCGACTCGGCAACCGTTTACCTGCCTATGTCGGATCTGATCGACGCGGAAAAAGAGCGCGAACGTCTCAGTGGGGAGGCCGCCAAACTGGAAGCCGAAATCGAACGCCTTGGCAAAAAGCTTGCTAACGAGGGGTTTGTTTCCAAAGCGCCGGAACAGGTGGTTGCCGCCGAGCGCGCAAAACTGGCAAGATATGAGGAAAACCTTGCCGGCGTGAGATCTGCGTTGGGAAAATTGAAATAATAGCCGATTTTCGTGGCGCCGTCTTTCAAAGACGGCGCCATTTTTGTCTTTTTGCCTAAAAACAGGGGGTATCGCATTGTTTATTTTGTCAAATTTTCAAAAACGGTATTGACATTTTTTCTTTTTGTTGGTACCATAAAGATAGACAAAAAATCAAAATGATAGTTCATCTATCAATCGAGGAAAAAATGACGATCAGGGACGCAAAACTGAACTTTATTGTAGACGTTGCAACCGAGCTGCTTTTGGAACGTTCCATTGCCACCGTTACCGTAAAAGAAATTGCCGACCGCGCCGGCGTTGGCGAGGCCACGGTTTACCGCTATTTCAAGCAAAAGCAGTATTTGGTGTGCGCCGTTGCCGAAAAACTGCAAAAACGGGTTTACGAGGAGTATTTCGCCCCCATTTCGGGCAGTGGATATGACAAGTTAGACGCCTTTTTCGGCGCATATTCCCGAATTTTTGCCGAGCACCGGGAATTTTACCGTTTTATCGGCGAGTTTGACGCTTATCTTCTTTCTGAAAATATTTCCGCCGGGAAAACCTATTCGGATGGGGTCGATTTTTTTCGCAACCTGTTTCTTGCCGCCTACCACGAAGGAATTGTCGACGGCAGCGTTCGCAAACTGGAAGTCGATCCGGAACTTTTCTATTATGCAACGGCGCACGCCATGCTTGCGCTTTGCAAAAACCGCTCCGTCGAGCGCGAGATCGTCCCGCAGGACGGCGCGACCGACAAACAAAAAGAAGTTGACGAGATGAAACGGGTCATTCTGTTTTCTCTCGCGGCGCCGCAGACCGATGCGGAATAAACAAATAAAATGAAAGGGAGCGTGTGCAATCGGCTCGCATACGCAAAAAGGACACCATGAAGCGTTTAACCAAAAAGCAAATGATCATCTTTGCCATTGGGCAACTCGGGTGGTCGATTCTCAGCGGCGTTATCAACGCATGGCTCGTCACATTCTACCTTCCCACCAGCGGCGATATCGAATCCGGCGCTACGCAATTCATCAAGCCGGGCTTGATCATTTTCGGGGTGCTGACCATTCTTGGCCTGATTACGGCCGTTTCCCGCATTTTTGACGCGGTTACCGACCCGCTGATCGCCTCTCTTTCCGACCGCAGCAAAAACCCGCGCGGTCGTCGCATTCCGTTCATGCAGTATGCGGCCATTCCGCTCTCGCTGGTCACCGTTTTGTTGTTCTGCGCGCCGGTGCAGGCCATCAGCGGTTGGAACGTTGCGTGGGTTTCGATTTTCATTATTCTGTTCTACCTGTTCATGACCATGTACTGCACGCCCTATAACGCGCTCATCAGCGAGTTCGGCAAAACGCAGGAAGACCGTATGTTCATCTCCACCGCCATTTCGCTCACCTTTTTTGCCGGAACGCTCCTTGCCTACACGCCCTTCGTGTTTGCGGGTATGCTGCGCGGCGCGGTCGGCTACGGGTGGAGCTATCGCATCTGCTTTATTGTGCTGGCAATCATCGCTTGCGTTTGCATGATGCTTCCCACCTTCCTTCTCAAAGAGAAAGAGTTTGTGGATACCAAGCCGTCCGAAACCAATATGTTCAAATCGCTTGCGGCAACCTTCAAAAACCGGGATTTCCGCACTTTTGTCGGTTCGGATATTATGTACTGGGTCGGTATGACGTTGTTCCAAACCGGGATTCCGTACTTTGTAAAAGTTTCCATGGAGTTGGATGAATCCTACACCATGATCTTTATGGGCGCTATGACCATTCTTTCGGCTGTTTTCTACCCGTTCGTTTCCGGTCTTGTACGGAAATTCGGCAAAAAGAAACTCACCATTGCCGGCTTTATTGGTCTGGCGTGCGCGTATTTCATTACGGCAATGATCCAATTCATTCCGCTTCCCGGAATTGTGTTCGGCGTTATCATCTGCGTGGTAGCCGCGTTCCCCATGGCGCTTTTGGGGATTATTCCGCAGGCCATCGTTGCCGACGTTGCCGAGGCCGAGGGCGTTGAAACCGGCGAGAACCGCGAGGGCATGTTCTTTGCGGCGCGCACCTTTGCCATGAAATGGGGTCAATCCATTGCCATGCTGGTGTTCACCTCGCTTGCCATTATCGGAACCACGCAAAATCTGAACACCAACGATATCACCGCTTCAAAATTGGGAATTACCATTGTTGCTTTCGTTGCCGCGGCGTTCTGCCTGCTCGGCGCGCTCATTCTCGGGTTCTATCGTGAAAAGAAGGTGATGGCCACCATTGCCAAAAAGAGCGAGCAACCTGCCGTTGCCCCGACCGCCGAAAACGGGGAAGCGCAAAAATGAGCGTTGAAATTCGCTACCGTGTGGGCGGGAAAGGGCGCAAAGCAAAGGAAAGCAACGCGCACCTCGAACTCACGGAGAAAAAAGACGAGCATCGCCATACGGTAACGGTTACCGCGAAAGAGGATCTCGTTTTGAAATTTGCAGGCGGCAAAACGGGCGTGCGCCTGCAACAGAAGGATCATTTTTTTCTGAACGGCTACCAATCCTGGACCGACAGTAAGGAATTTATCCGTCTGGAAGCCGAAAACAACATTTACCGTCTGCCTATTTGGCACGTCAATCAATTTTCGTTTGACCGCTATGGAGATGCAACCTTTTATTTTTACTTCCGGCCGCTGCTGCACGGGTACGACGTGTTTTACAGCCGCGGAAAGAATAATTGCTTTTTCTTCAACGTCAATTCCGCCGTTTCCTACCTGACGTTTCAGGTCAGCCGTTGGACGGGAAAAGTTTACTACCTGGCCGATTTGCGCGGGCTTTCCCTGCGCAAAGGCGAAACGCTTACGGTTCTGGATTATTGCTTTGCGCCCGACTACGAAAGCGGGCTGCGGCTCTTCCGCGAAACGTTTTCGCCGAAAAAAGCGGAAAAGATTTTCGGCTATACCTCGTGGTATAACTACTATCAAAACATCAACGAAACGCAAATTCTGCGAGACCTGGACGCGCTGGACGGACGCTTCAACCTGTTTCAGATCGACGACGGGTACGAAACGTTCGTTGGCGACTGGATGAGCGTTGACCCGCAAAAATTCCCGAACGGGCTTGCTCCCATTGTGGAAAAGATCCACAAAAAAGGTCTGAAAGCGGGAATTTGGCTGGCTCCCTTCGTTGCCGAAACGAAAAGCGCCGTTTACCGGGATCATCCCGAATGGTTCCGCCGTACAAAAACCGGCAAGCCGATCAAATGCGGTGGTAACTGGTCGGGGTTCTATGCGTTGGATTTGGAAAATCCGGAAGTGCGGAGCTATATCGAATCCTCGCTGCGGTTCTTTATGGATATGGGCTTTGATTTCTTCAAACTGGACTTTCTTTATGCGGCGAATCTTCCGGTCTATCCTGGAAAAACGCGGAGTATGGTTGCCGAGGAAGCGTATACGTTTTTGCGCCGGGTTTTGGGCGATCGCCTGATTCTGGGCTGTGGGGCAACGCCCTTCAACTGCGCGGGAAAATTCGACTATCTGCGCGTCGGCCCCGACGTTTCGCTGGAATTTGACGACGTGTGGTTTATGCGCCTGATGCACCGCGAGCGCATTTCCACCAAAGTCACTCTGCAAAATACCGTTTATCGTTCCTTTTTCAATAATGTACTGTTCGGAAACGACCCCGACGTTTTCATCCTGCGCGACGAGAACGTGAAACTTTCCGCAGAGCAAAAACGAGCCCTGCTCACACTGAATTCTCTGTTCGGGAACGTTTTGATGACGTCGGATAACATTGCCGGATATGACGAGGAAAAAGAGGAACAGCTCCGCGCGGCGCTCGACCGTTTCCAAAACGCCAAGGTCACCTCCTACGTGCGCGAGGGTAACCGCATCCATATCCACTATTTACTGAACGGGGAATCGTACTCGCTGATTTACGATACCAAGAAAGGAGTTTTGCTATGACCGATCGCACCGGCATGATCTTCGATAACGAGATCGATAAAAAAACAGTTCGTCAGGCCGAAAAGAGCAAGCAAAAATTTCTGAAAAAATTCGGCAACGATTCATCCAAGGAGTATGACGTTAAATTTGAGCCGATCGAGGCACTGGACCATATTCAGGCAATGAATATCGTCACTGCCGAAAAAGAGAGCTGGGAGTTTTCGCCCAACGCCGTTATCGTGGGCAATATCCGCATGGGATTCGGCCATTATCGCATCTCCATTGCCATGGCGTCCTGCGCCCGCGCGCTGGGATACACACCCTACTGGCTGGACCTTGCCTCGTTTGACGCCACCGGCTCCAAGATGATCCGCTACCAGAACGACCTGTATTCCAAGGCGTCCCGCATTTCGCAAAAATCCAAACTGTTCAACCGCCTCATTTGGGAGCCGCTGAACAGCGAGGGCTTCAAAAAGCTGACTTACAACGCCAAAGATCAGAAAAACAGCGAACTGCTCGTTCCGCTGTTCCACCATATTCCAAAAGATACGCCTTATATCGCAACGCACGTTTGGCCTTCGCAGGCGGCCGTTCACGCCGGTATGACCCATGTGGTCAACGCCATTCCCGATAACTGGCCCATGGGGTTGCACCTTTCCGAGGGAGCGATCCACGCGGTGCAAACGCCGTTTGCCTATCTTGGCTATAAAACGCTCAACGGTTTTGCAAAAAAGCCGCTTTCCGGCATTCCCGAAAGCGATTTGAAAATGGTTGGCTGCTACGTGGATCACGAGCTTTTGGTCGACCTGAAAAAGGATAACGATCTGCGCCGCAAGCGCGTGAAGGAGGGAAAACCGGTACGCCTGCTTTTAACCGTTGGCGGTGCCGGCGCCGGCTACAAGCAAATGATGGGAGTGATCAACCATCTGCTCCCCTACGTGGAATGCAAGGAGATTGCCATTCTGATCAACTTCGGCGATCATCTTTCGGTTTACGAAAAAACCATGCAGCAGCTTCGCAAATATCCGGTTTCCACTTTCTACAACTCTATGGACAGCTTGAAAGCGTATGTTGCTTCCATTCGGGAAGGCGACGCTTCGGGTATTGTGGGAATTTATAACAAGGATATTTTCTCGGCGGTGTACTCCACCAACCTGCTCATGCCGGTGAGCGACCTGCTTTTGACCAAACCGAGCGAGCTTGCGTATTATCCCATTCCCAAGCTCTTCTTGCGCCATATCGGCGGGCACGAGGCCTGGGGCGCCGTTTGGGGAAGCCAGATGGGTGACGCCACGCCCGAGTGCGGCGATGTGAAATCGGCAAACGCCATGTTGGATCGCCTGCTCTCCGACCGCGAGATCCTTTCGCATTTCTGCGATCAGATCGACGCGTTGAAAGAAAAAGGATTTTACAACGGCGCCTACGAATGCGTCCGTCTTGCCGTTGGCGAATCCAAGCAAAAAGCAAAAAAGAAGTAACGGAAAAACCGAACCAAATCAAAAAAGGGGTTTCCAAACGGGAAACCCCTTTTTATGAAGAAAGGTTGCAGTATGGAAAAACAACCAAGCCGGGTGGAAAGCTACGTTCCAACGGCAACGTTTTACGACGGAAAGCGCGAGGCAGCAGGAGCCATTTTTCAGGATCGTTTTGCCGTTGTTGACATAAATGATGATTTTTTGATTTTGGCTTTCCGGGGCAAAGGCCTGCAAACCGGCTCGCCGCTTTCGGTAGAGCGGGAGATCGTTCTGCCTTTGCGGCAGGCGCTTGCAAAGGGCGAACGGGTACTTACAAAATCGGCCGACGGTTCGGCAATCTTCTTCGGGGACTGGATGTATAACGGCCTAGTACCCGTTTTGTTGTTGCCGGATGCCTGCGCCAGTCTTTCCGCCGCCGCGGCATTGATCTTTCACAACGAGATCGTAACGATCGGAACTGCCGAACCATCCGAATTGAGCAAACGGGAACTGAACGAGCTTTGCCTGCGCTTTTCGGATACGCTTGCCGAATGCGACCGCGTTTTTCCAACAAAAGAAAAGCCGGAACAATTCCGCGGCCATGCCGCGCGCATTGCCGCGTTTGCGGGATGTCGGGCCGATTTTTCGGACCTTTCGTTTGACCCGCTTACGTTATCCGAATCGGATACGCGCAAATGGACGCTGTTATTGCTTTGTCTTTTTCTTTCTCTGCGCGGGTCAAGCGGAGATGAACCAAGCGTTTTTATGCGGGAGATCGGTAGGGAAATGCTGCTTCCGGGCGTGGATTTTTCTCTTTCACGGGATGCGGACAAGCAGACAGACAAGCGGTTTTCCTTTTTGCGGCACCCGGCGTTCCGGGAAGTTGAGCTGGAATCAACGCCCCAAGGGCTGCGGCTTTCGGTTGTTCTTTCGCGCCGGCCAAAGCAGGGGGAACTGTGCGCGGCCGCACCGGCCGTGCGGCTTTGCTTCTTTTTGGAAATCGCATAAACAAAGGGAGAGCGAACGCGCCGCGTTTGCTCTCCCTTTTTATTTTTCTTTATTCTTCAATGAATCCGCGGCCGTGGACCTCGCGAATCTTGGTAACCGTCAAAAACGCTTCGGGGTCAATTTTGCGAATCAGCTCGGTCGCCTCGTGCAGCTTGCGGGGGTGAAGGACGCAAAGCACACCCTGTTGCTGCTTTTCCAAATGCCCGGTTTCAATCATTGTCATGGTAACGCCGGCATTGAGAGAATGCAGAAGGGACTCGCGAATTTCGTCGTATTTGTCGGAAACCACAAATATCTGAACCTGCGCTTTTCCGACGATAATGACCTGCTCGATCAGAATGGATTCGAGGATCAACATCAAAAAGCCGAGCAGAGCCCGTTGCGGATACCAAATTGCCTGTACGCCGATGATCAGAACGCCAAGAATATTCACCATCCACGAAATGGGAAGACCAAACCATCGGTGAATGATCAGCGCAACGATATCCGTACCGCCGGTAGAGGAGCCCACACGCATGGTCAGACCCATGCCAACGCCAATCACCAACCCGGCGGCAATGGCGGCAAGCGTGGGATCGTCGGTCAGAGTGCCGATATTGGGAATGCGTTCCAATCCGGCAAGAAAGAGCGGGTACAAAAGCGAGCCGGCAATGGTGGTTAGAAAGAACTTTTTGCCAAGCACCAAAAGCCCGATCAAAAGCAAAACGATATTCAAAATCAAAATGGCAAGGGCGGGGTCAAACCCAGGGAACGCATGCCCCAGGGCGATACCAATGCCGGTGGTTCCGTCCGAAAGAATATTGTGGGGAAGAATAAAAGCGGCAACCCCAAAGGCAAGCAGAGCGTTGCCCGTAAGAACGCAAATGCCGGTCAGTATCAGTTGCTTCCAATTTCGTTTTTGTTTCATGGATTCGGCGCGCCCTTTCTTTCAAATTTGTTGCAATTTTCCATCAATAGTATACCGCATTTCAGCGAATCTGTCAACACCGAAAAGAAAAACTCCTTTGCCGGAAAGGGAAAGGAGTTTTTCAAATTAAGTAATTTTAAAAACTTTGTTTTATTGTGCTTTTTTCACCGTTTCGTACGGGGTGAACGAGTTTCCTGCCTCGTTGGCCGTAAGCGTGTAGGAAACGCTAAAATCTGCGGTCTTTTTCGCGCTGAAATCTCTGGAATCGGGAAGCGAGGTTTCAAATTCGCCGCTTGCCTGAACAGTAATGGAGGAGAGCTTGGAGTCCTTAATTTCAACCGTCAGTCGGATTTTATCCGCTTTAACCGAGGTCGTGTTAAACGCGCCGAATACCGTTGGGTCTACGGTTGCTTTTCCGAGCGGATCAAGGTCGAGTTGTTCGTTGAGATAGGTGAGAATTTTTTGTGCTTCGGCATTTGCAATTCCAATGGAATAGGTAACGGTGCTGTCCTTCGTAATTTTTTGCACAAAAGTGTAGTTTTCCAAAGCGGCAAACAAATCAAACAAATAATAGGAATCGGTGCGGTTTGCGGTATAGGGCGTAATTTCGGAAACCGTGTCTTTGAGCAGTTTCTTTTCAATGTTGTAAACGGTCCCGTTTGCAAGGCGGGTGCGCTTGATATGAACGTCTGCAATTCCGCCGGATTGATACAGGTCTGCATTTTTGTAATTGCTGTCAATTTCAATATCGTTATGGAAATAAACAATACCGTTGGTCGCTTTCCGTTGTGCCGATCCCTGGAACGTGGAATTGATCTCGTTTTTGCCTTCAAAATCAATGCCGGTTTTTACTACGAAATCATAGCCCGACGCGGTTTGCGCTTCGTAGGCGGAAACGTAATTGCCAATCTCGGTTTTTGCCGAGGCGATTTGCGCAGGCGTCAGGGAAAGGTTGCTGAATGTGCGTGGGGTAATTGCTTTTGCTACGCCAACGTTTTTAAAATTGAGCGAGTAGATCAGCGTAAATTGCACGGTGCTTATCGAAATCTGCATTTCGTAGCGGTAAGAAAGTACTTCGCCGTTCGCAAATGTAACGTACATTCCCGTGTTGACTTGATTTTCGGGGATTTCGCCGATCAATTTCTGAACGGTGGCGTTATTAAGCAGTTTGCTTGCGAGTGCAATTCCGGCAGAAACATTAAAGGAAGTTTTCAGCTTATACTCGTTTGCTTTGGCGGTTTTTTCAATGGATTTGAGTTGCGAAGCGTCGTATTCAAACAGAGCTTTGGCAAAAGAGGAGGAATCGAACCGATAAGAATCGTCTACTTCTTCCACTTCATAATCAATCAGCAAGTCGTTTTCGTCAAGGGAAACTTTTTGCAATTGATTATCGCGACGGATCTGATAAACGGATCCGTCGTAGAACAAAAGCCCGGAGTTGGTGTGCGCATCGTAAAACGAAACGTCACCGGAAGTGGAATATTTCGCGTTTCCTTCGGTTTTTCCGGCGGCGGAGAATGCGCTATATGTAACTGTTGCGGTTGTCGTATAGTCGTATTCGTATCCCGAGACGGTTTCGCCAATGGTTTTCTCGCGTGCGTTTTCAAATGCGGTTTGATAGTCGTAGAAGCGCGCGTAAAGAGAGGTATTTGCATTTACCGTAATGGGGAAAACCGCAGGGGTTGTAAAGGAAGCGTCAACATACCAACCGCCGAAAATATGATCCTTTTTTTGTGGGTCGGAAGGTTGTTGGATAACAGTACCTTTTTTCACCGTTTGATTACTCATTCCGGCGTTCTGATAGGATACTGTATAAGTTTCTTCCGTTGTTCCGCCCGGGTCGGTCTGCGTTCCGCTTGAATGCTCGGGGGTTGATTTATTGCAGGCAACCAATGAAACCAGCAACAGCATGGCAAGAATAAGAAATACTATTTTTTTCATAAGTGGTGCTCCTTTTTATGTTTTATTTTATGTTTTAAACGAGAAAATCGCTTTCTTCCGGGCGGTTGATGTTTTTGGCAAGCGCAAACGGATAAACAAAAATTGAAATGACAAGTCCCAGCCCAACGGCAAGAAGGAACAGAGCAATCGAAATCAGAACGCTCAAAAGAAACAGACCCAGCTTAACGGTCAAAAGCCAAATAATACCTTCCAGATTCAGTGAGAAAATTACGCCCGGCATATGAATACTGCGGCTGGCAATTCCAACAATCATATCGCCGATAAAGTTATTGCTGAACAGCAGGCAGGAAATCAATGTAAAAGTGGAAATCGGCGCTACGATACCAAGCGCAATCAATTGCGGATGTTTGAAAACGCCCGTGGCAATCAGAATTGCAAGCACGACAGCGGCGGCAAGTCCCCCGAGAATAAAGGACTTTTTCCTGCGACTTATCGCGGTTTCCCTCATTCTGCGCACGTGCTCCGCTTTTGCCTTCTGCTCGCATTGAATGCAGTAAATATGTTGCGTGGATAAATGGCGGGGGCCGGAGTGCTTAATAACCAACTCTTCCTTTTTATAAATAGGTCGTTTGCATTTTTCACAATTGCCAAATACTTGTCTTTGGGGAGGTTCCGGGGCGGGCTGTTTTTCCTGTTCTTTTTTTTGAGGTTCTGCCTTTGCAAAAACTTCGGCATCTTGTGGGGCTTCGGTTTTCGGTTCCGGGTCTATGCCCAACATTTCGTCGGTTGTAACATTAAAAATTTTTGCAAGTTTTGCAATCGTACTTAAAGACGGCTCAACTTCTCCGTTCTCCCAGCGGGAAACAGCTTGCGCCGTAACGAAAAGCTGATCTGCCAAACTTTGCTGGGTCATTCCTTGTTCAGTTCTGTACTTCTTAATTTGAGTTCCAATCATATTACCAGTTCTCCTTTTTTTCTTTGTAGCAGGTTCTACGTATTCCAGTATAAACAAATTGTGGAGCGATGTAAAGCAACAGCCTGTTGAATTGGCTAAACAAAATGTGGAATGTTAATAGAAATACAAGAAGGAAACAAAAAGTAAACTAACAATTCAGTAATATTATAATATTTTTTTAGACAGAATACAATAAATTTCCCAATAAAAGTATCCCATATTTTTCTTTCAACAAACAAAAAAGCCCAAGCTGGGAGCTTGGACTTTTTTGAGCAGATGCCCTGTGCCGCAACTGTTTTGCGGCGGGCACTGCCCGCTGGTGACGGATTCGGAATAAAAACCGAATTTCACCATTGTCATGTGATTTTGGGCGAGCGCCGGACGTCGCCGAAAAACTGGCGGCGGGCACTGCCCGCTGGTGACCCGTAGCAGAATCGAACTGCTGTTACTGCCGTGAAAGGGCGGTGTCTTAACCTCTTGACCAACGGGCCGTTGGTAGCGGGAATTGGATTTGAACCCATGACCTACCGGGTATGAACCGGTTGCTCTAGCCAGCTGAGCTATCCCGCCATGAATCGTGCTTGATTATTATACCACGGAGTTATTTTTTTGTCAATAGTTTTGTCCAATTATTTTGCAAAAAGTTTTGTGCCGCTTTTCCGGCGCAAAAAAGGGTGAAAAACGTATTTTGAAAGGAGTTGTCCTTTCCTTTGCCCGCGCTTGACAAGCAAGCCGAAAAATGGTATAATAAAAAAATAGAAGTCCTTGAAAAAATCAGAAAGGGATTTGTGTGTATGAGCAAGGCAACGCTTGTGATCCTCGCGGGGGGATTGGGCAGTCGTTTCGGCGGCAACAAACAGATTTCCGGTGTTGGGCCGAACGGCGAATTTTTAATGGAATACTCTATTTTTGACGCGGTTTCGGCAGGATTCGACCATATCGTTTTCATTTTGAAAGCCGAAATGGTAAAGGATGTTCAAGCAAAGTTTGCGGGCAAATATCCCGGCGTTCGGCTTGACTACGCCGTGCAGGATTACGGCACCATTCCGTCGTTCTATCAGATTCCGGCAGACCGCCAAAAGCCGTTCGGAACGGTACACGCCGTTCTTGCGGCAAAAGAATATCTGGATTCGCCGTTTGCAACCGTCAACGCCGACGATTATTACGGCAAAGAGGCCTACCGCATCCTCGTTCGTATGCTCGGCTGCCTGACTGGGGCCGGCGATGGCGCTATGGTGCCTTACGTTCTCGGCAACACCATGAGCACCCACGGCGGCGTGACCCGCGGGGTCTGCAAAATTGAGAACGGGACGCTTCAAACGGTGGTGGAAACAAAAAATATCCACTACACCCCGTCGGGAAGCATTGACTCGGACAGCGGCGCGCTGGAAGGAAATGAGGTGGTCTCCATGAACATTTGGGGGTTCCACCAGGCGTTCGTTCCCGTGATGCAGGCCTATTTTGAGGACTTTTTAAAATCTCTCGTACCCGGCGAGCTGAAAGCCGAGTGTCTTTTGCCCGTCATGGTGGACGATTTGTTAAAGCAGGGAAGATTAACGGTAAAAGCCGAGGCGTCGCCCGACAGGTGGTTTGGTCTGACCTATCAGGAAGACCGCGCGGCGGTTACGGAAGAACTGAAAAGATTGCACCAAAGCGGAGCGTATCCCGAAACGCTGGGATAAAGATTGATAGAACCCTGCCGGGTATTTCGCCTACGGCGAATATCTTTGTGTCGCGCAGGTGTCTCGCAAGCGGACACCGTGCCTGCTCCACAAGATGCGAACCCGCGCTTGCTATGTAAGCCGTGTTGATAGCGGGAATCAGAACCTAGATGCGCGCCGAACTTCAATTTGCCGTCATTGTTTTCCTGCGCGCATCGTTCCTTTTGCCTTGCGGCAAAAGGAGCGGGTTCGATTGATAACCTTCACCGTTACAAAAAAGCCTCCCCTATGCGCCAAAGCATAGGGGAGGCTTTTTTGGAGCAGATGACGGGAATCGAACGTCTGTTTTTAGCCCCAAAAATCCTGATAAATAACAATATATTGTGGTATATATTCCATTTTTATACTATATATTGTGTTTCTTGGCTTTTCGTTTATCTACTTTTTCGCTTGATTATAACACACTTTTTTGTATTTTGCAATACCCTTTTTGAAAATTTTTTCGGTTTATTTTTTTGGATTTTCGGAG